>JALWTJ010000149.1 GCA_027082895.1 Hyphomicrobiales bacterium
ATCGTCGGCCTGTCGGCGGTTACCGGATATCTGGATATTGTCCTGTTTCCGGCCCTGGGGGTATTCATCGTCATCACGATTTATGCGTTGTGGCGGCAAAGAAGGCGTCAGCAGGGCTGAATTTCAAGAATTTCTGCACAATTGACCGGCCGGGTTTCGGCCAGAAGGCAAGGGCATGAACAAATCAATGAAAAATGAAAATGCTGGTTCGTTTGACGTGGCGGTTATCGGAGCCGGGTCGGCGGGCTTTTCGGCGGCCATTGCTGCGGCGGAATTGGGCAAGCGCGTGGCGCTGATCGGTTCGGGCACCATCGGGGGAACCTGCGTCAATGTGGGCTGCGTGCCGTCCAAGGCGTTGATCCGGGCGGTGGAGCCGCTTCACGTTGCCCGGGCTGCGCATCGGTTTGACGGCATTCAGTCCCGGGCAGAGGTCGCCGACTGGAAGGCGGTAGTGGCGCAAAAGCAGCAGCTGGTGGAAAGTCTGCGCCAGGCAAAATATATCGATGTGCTGCCGGCCCATGACGGGGTTGCGTATATCGAGGGGAAATGCCGGTTCGTTTCTGCCCATCGCCTGATGGTGGGGGACAGGGAAATCGACGCTGACCGGATCATCATTGCCACGGGTGCCCGGGCGTTTGTTCCCGATATTGTCGGCCTCAAGGAGGTGCCCTACCTGACCAGCACCGAGGCCCTCGAGTTGGAGGAATTGCCGCGATCGCTGGCCGTTATCGGTGCCGGGTTCATCGGGGTGGAAATTGCCCAGATATATCTTCGGGCCGGCGTGGAAGTGACCCTTGTCAGCCGGCGCGGGGTGCTGCCGGACGCCGAACCGGAGATCCGGGAGGCCCTGAGCGGCTACCTGAAGGATGAGGGGATGAATCTGGTACAGGTGGATTCCTATGAGAGTGTGGCGCGTACGGAGGAGGGCATTGAACTCGTGTTCGCGGGTCATGGTGCCACGCAAAGGATCACCGCCGAGAAGCTGATGGTGGCGACGGGCCGGGTTGCCAACAGTTCGGGGATGAATCTTGATGTTGCCGGGGTTGCTCTGGATGATCGGGGCAATGTGAAGGTGGATGAAACCATGCGCACCAGCCAGGCACACATTTACGCGGCCGGGGATGTGACGGGACGGGATCAGTTCGTCTACATGGCCGCCTATGGCGCCCGGATTGCGGTGCGGAACGCGGTAGCGGGGGAAGGCCGGGTCTATGACAATTCCAGCATGCCCGAGGTGGTGTTCAGCGATCCGCAGGTGGCCCGGGTCGGGCTGGGGGAAGCCCAGGCTCTTGCCGCAGGCTACGAAGTGCGGACATCCGTTCTGGGGCTGGACAATGTGCCCCGTGCCCTTGCTGCCCGGGATACGCGGGGGCTGATCAAGCTGGTGGCGGACAGGAAAAGTGGGCGGCTGCTGGGAGCACATATTCTGGCGCCGGAGGGGGCGGACAGTATCCAGACGGCAGCACTGGCAATCCGCTCGGGCATGACCTACATGGAGTTGGGAGAGGTGATTTTCCCGTACCTGACCAACGTGGAGGGCCTCAAGCTGGCGGCCCAGACGTTTGACATGGACGTGGAAAAACTTTCCTGCTGCGCCGGATGATCGGGGTTTCAGACCCCGGGGGCCGGCGGATCCCGATGTGAAAAGGAACAAGAGACATGTATGAACAGGGTTTTACGGGAATGGAACATTTCGGCTGGGGCTGGGGCTGGGGCTGGGGCGGCATGATCTTTGGTCCCGTCATGATGGTCGCGGTTCTGGCGCTGGTGATCTTTCTGGTGATGACGCTGATGCGTTCCACGTCGCCGGACCGGCGCCGAACAGGTGATGGCCGGGATGCGGAAGGATTGCTCCGGGAGCGTTTCGCGGCCGGGGAAATTGATGCGGAAGAATTTGAAAGCCGCATGCGGGTGCTGAACGGCTCATGACCCGATTCAGCTGATCATGCCGTTTTCTATGGCATAGCGGGTCAGCCCGGCCGTGGTGGCGATACCCAGTTTCTTCTTGATGTTCTTGCGGTGGGTTTCCACGGTGCGGGTGGAGATGTTCAGAATCTGGCCCACGTCCCGCGAGCTCTTGCCGTCCGCCACCAGCAGCAGCACGGACTGTTCGCGGGTGGTAAGGGGGGACATGGGCTTTGAGTTCTGACGGGCCTGCATCAGCACGTCGGCAACCCCGGAGGAAAAATAGGTTCCCCCTGCGGCAACGGTTTCCACGGCGGCAATGATTTCGCTGGTGGAAACATCCTTGAGGACATATCCGGCGGCCCCGTACATGACGGAGGTCGAGATATATTCCCGGTTGTCGTGCATGGACAGCATGATGATGCGGGTTGCGGGGTGCTGTTCCTTGAACAGTTCGATGGCATCCAGGCCATTGGTGCCGTGCATGTTGATGTCCATCATGGCCACATCCGGTGTGATTCGTTCGGCCATTTCGAGTGCCTCGGCGGCACTGGAGGCGGCCCCGACCACCTCGATGCGCGAGCAGGTTTCGATGATGGCGCGGATTCCTTCCAGAACCAGGGGGTGGTCGTCCACCAGCAGCAGCTTGATGGGCAGGGAATTCATCGGGCGGTCTGCTCCTGTGAGATGTCGGACAGTTCCGGCCGGGCCCGTTGGGAGGCGGTGCTGATGCCCGGATCCATGCTGGAGCTGAGATAGATCGAACGGGGCAGTTTTGCAACCAGGGTGGTTCCGGCGGCGCTGGAGCGCAGCTTGAGGGAGCCGGCAAAATATTCCAGCCGTTCCTGCATGTTGCGCAGGCCCAGACCGGGAAGAAGATGCTTGTTCTGGGAATCGGGGGGGGCCTCCAGCCCCTTGCCATTGTCCGATATGGTCATGGTCAGCCCGTCCGGGCCGGAGGTGAGTTCGATCTCGACCCGGGTTGCGTTGGCGTGGCGTTCCACGTTGGTCAGGGCTTCCTGGGCGACCCGGTAGATGGCGGTCTTGGCGTCGTCGGGAAGCAGGTTCTTGAAGGCAACGGCCTTCATGTCCACCTCGATGCCCGTATGTTCGGCAAAATTGTCCGTCAGCTCCTTCAGGGCGGCGCTCAGGCCCAGATCGTCGAGCATGCCGGGGCGCAGGTCGTGGGAGATGCGGCGCACCTCACGAATGGCCTTGCCCAGATTGCAGGCGCCCCTTTCGATGGTGGCCAGGGCATCGCCGGCTCCTTCCTGCACCTTGTGCCGGGCCAGGTCCAGCAGGTAGCGCACCCCGATCAGGTTCTGGGAAATGCCGTCATGCAGTTCGCGGGCGATACGGGTGCGCTCCTGTTCCTGAATGTCGATGATGCGTTGGGTCAGTTCCTTGAGCTTGGTGTCGGCCATGCGCCGCTCGCGCAGGTTGAGCAGCAGGCCGGTCAGGAACACGGCCAGCACGGCGGGCACGGTGATCAGGGCGATCATGACGAAGGTCTGGTTGATGGAACTGGTCAGTTCGGAGTCGGCGGCGGCGGTCTGGGCCATCACGTCGTCCACGTAAAGGCCCGTGCCCACCATCCAGCCCCATTTGGGCAGGGCAATGGCATAGGACAGCTTGTCGGCAATTTCCGAGGAGGAGGGCTTTTCCCACTTGTAGGGGTGAAAGCCCCCGCCCGCCCGTGCCACGTCGATCAGGTTCTCGATGACCCGGTCCCCGTCCGGGTCCGTCAGGTCGATCCAGTTCTTGCCGATGCGAAAGGGCTGCTTGGGGTGGACCAGATTGTTGCCCTGGAAATCATAGACGAAGAAATAGCCGTCCTCGGAATAGGAAAGGCGGGTCAGGATTTCCTTGACCCGTTCCTGGGCGGCAACATCGTCGGGGCCGGCATTGTCATAGATGTCCTGGATCGAGGAGCGGGCAAGGTTCATGTAGTTGATCAGTTCCTGCTGCTTGGCTTCCAGCATGGTCTGTTCGAAGGCCGCGATGCCGTTCTGGGCCAGGTGGCGGGACTGGGAGGTGACCAGAAAGCCTATGGCAAGGATGGCCAGAATGAGGGGAAGGGTGGACAGTGCCAGAACCTGTTGTCGAAAACTCATGTCGGTTTCACCTTCGCGTGGCTGCCGGTTGTTGCCGGGAATGGCGGGGGAAACGGGAGATGCTTCAAAATGAAAGTCCGCCGTTTGCGTAGTTTTGGGTAGACATTTCGCCAAATTCCGGCTTTTTTGCCGCAGTGGCTTTATAGTAAGCTCGTACAGGTGCCGCAACAGCGGCATAACCGCGTTTTGGGAGGACATTTATGAAACGTCGTAATTTTCTAACCGGTACCGCTCTGGCGGGTGCCGGCGCTGCATCAACCCTGGCAACCCCTGCCCTGTCGCAGGGGCGCGAAAAGCTGACCATGGTAACGGCCTGGGGCCGCGGCCTTGCCGGTGTGTTCGATGCTGCCCAGCGTTTTGCCGATTCCGTTGGCGCCATTACCGATGGCACCCTGGAAATCGACATCAAGGCGCAGGGCGAACTGGTTTCGGGTCTGCCGGCCGTGTTTGACGCGGTGACTTCCGGCCAGGCTGACATGTACCATGCGGCCGATTATTACTATATCGGTCAGCATCCGGCCATGGCATTCTATACCACTATTCCGTTCGGCATGACGGCGACAGAGACGCATAACTGGTACTATCAGATGGGTGGCCACCAGTTGCATCTGGAAGTGGGTGAAGAATTCGGTCTGACCTCGTTCCTTGGCGGGAATACCGGTGCACAGGCCGGTGGCTGGTTCCGCAAGGAAATCAAGTCTGCCGCCGACTTCAACGGCCTGAAGTTCCGCATGCCCGGCCTTGGCGGCAAGGCACTTGGCCGTCTTGGTGCATCGGTTCAGACCCTGCCGGGTTCCGAAGTATACCAGGCACTGGCTTCGGGCGCCATTGACGGCACCGAATGGATCGGTCCGTGGGCCGACGAAAAGGCCGGTTTCCAGGAAATCACCAAGTTCTTCTACACTTCCGGTTTCCATGAGCCCGGCGCGGCCCTTTCCGTTGCCACCAACACGGAGCGGTTCAATTCCCTGTCCGCTGCCCACCAGAAGGCGATCGAGATTGCCGCTGGTGAAGTTGAATTGTGGAGCCTCAGTCAGTTCCTGGCCAACAATTCGCTGGCCCTGAAGCGTCTGGTGGAAAATGACGGCGTGCGTGCGCTGGAATTCCCCGATGACGTGTGGGATGCGTTTGGTGCTGCGTCCAAGGAAGTGATTGAAGAAAACATGGATGATCCCCTGTTCAAGAAGACCTGGGATTCCTATCAGGCTTCCATGAAGCTCTCCAACGAGTGGGAACAGCTTTCCTCGATTGCCTATACGCGTCAGCGTACGCGGGTTCTGGGCGCCTGAGGCGTTACGGATAGAATCAGGGGGAAGTCGGGCCGTCCGGCCCGGCTTCCCCTGTTGGTGTGGCGGCAATTCCGCCCCACTTCTTGATAATTCTTATTCGGTTCAGGGCACACATGAAGGCCCGGGCCGCACAGGGTGGGGGGAACACCGGTGGATATTCTTGGAACGGTTCTGATCAATTTCCTGATGGGATTCGTCAACCTGGTCTTGTTGCCCTATCACATCTACAATTTCTTCCAGATCGAGACGCTCAAGGAGCAGATGGCCACGCTGGTTCTGGCGGGGAAATCCCAGAACTTCTTCTTCATGATGGTGGCGCTGGTCATTCTGCTGGTAGCAGCGGGAATCTGGAAACGCCGTTTTCTGCGGCGGACGGTTTATTCCCTTGAAATGTTCAACGGTACCCTTGGACGCACGGCGGCCTGGTTCACCATCATCATGATGCTGCAGCAGGTGCTGATCATTGCCATGGGGCAGATATTTCGTGGAAATGAACTGGTGTTCGCGCCGTTTGGCATGGTGCTGGTCGATCAGGAACTGCAATGGCTTTCCGGTCAGCTCAAGTTTTACAATGCCGTCCTGATTGCCCTTGCCTCCGGGTATACCTTCATTGAAGGGGGGCATGTGCGGGTCGACCTGTTTTATGCCGCCGTCAAGCGGCGCACCCAGTTGTGGATCGACCTGATCGGCACTCTGGTCATTCTCATTCCGGGAACGGTCATGCTGTGGTGGTTCGCCTGGCCCCTGGCCACGGCGGCGGTGTTCGCGCAGCGCCCGATCAACATCTGGTCGCAGACAGCCCGGTGGCGGGGGGTGAAGTTCGAGGAATCGGGAACCGCGGAATTTTCGTGGGTGTGGTCGTTCAAGATCCTGATCGTGATCTTTGCCGGCCTCATGTTCATCGTGGCCATTTCGTTCCTGCTCAGAAACATCCTGGCTTTGCTGGAGCCGGAAGAGGACATCCCTTCCCATTACTCGTTTGACGGTGCGGGAGAGGGGGGCGATCCGACCGCCACCATGTCCGAAGAGGCGGCC
This sequence comes from Hyphomicrobiales bacterium, assembly GCA_027082895.1. Taxonomy (GTDB): domain Bacteria; phylum Pseudomonadota; class Alphaproteobacteria; order Rhizobiales; family Devosiaceae; genus DROE01. Next base: position 6,344 of record JALWTJ010000149.1, read on the forward strand.
CGTTCGGTTCATCTTGGCCGGCCCGCCGGTTATTTCCGCAAGATGCTGGCAGGTGCGTCCGGTCCGGATGAGCAAGCAGGCGATGATTCGGGGGGCGGCGCGTCGGGCGCGCCACCGCAAGAGGCCGATGCCGCCGATGATGATCAGGCTTCAGCAGAAAAGGCGTAGGGACCGATGTTTTTTGGATTGAGTGGCGTTGAAGTTTCGCTGATCATTGTCATGATTGCCCTGTTTGCAGGGATTCTTTCCGGTTATCCGGTGGCCTTTGCCCTGTCGGGTTCGGCGCTGGTGAGCTTTGCCATCATTGCCGCGCTCAATGATGCGGGGCTGCTCTATACGGTACAGGAATTCAACGGGGTTGCCGAACATGTACCGGTGTTTGAAGGGGGGTGGCAGAAGGCGTTGCTATCGACCCTTTCCACCTGGTCGCAAGGGGTTTTTGCGCGTGCATTCGGGGGCAATGTGGAAACCCTGCTGGCGGTGCCCCTGTTCGTTCTGATGGGCATTGCGCTGGAACGTTCCAACATTGCCGAAGATCTGCTGACCACCATGGCCAAGCTGTTCGGCACCCTGCCGGGCGGGCTTGCCATTGCGGTGGTGCTGGTGGGCACGTTGCTGGCCGCGTCGACCGGGATCGTGGGCGCCACGGTGGTGACCATGGGGCTGATCGCCCTGCCCACCATGCTGCGCAACGGCTATTCCAAATCCCTGTCCACGGGGATCATTGCCACGTCGGGCACGCTCGGGCAGGTCATTCCGCCTTCGATCGTGATCGTGCTGCTTGGTTCCATTGTTGGCGACATGTATGCCATCGGCCAGGAAAACCGCGCCGCGGAACTGGGGGTGACCGTCATGGAGATGCTGGGGGAACCGGCGGTCCTTTCCACCGGTACCCTGTTCAAGGCGGCGTTCATTCCCGGCCTTCTGCTTGCCGCTCTTTATGCGGCCTATGCGCTGGGCTTTGCGCTGCTGTTTCCCAAACTGGCCCCGCCGGTAAAGCTGGGGGAACCCGATCCGTACAATCTTGGCAGTTATTACAATAACAGCACCGGCCGGTTCCTGCTGGCCCTGTTCGGTCCTCTCGTTCTGATGGT
>JALWTJ010000150.1 GCA_027082895.1 Hyphomicrobiales bacterium
AAGGGGGCTGGAACTGGCAAGAATGTTGACGCGGGGTTTTACGCCCCCCCTTGCCTGCAACAGGAGGGCGGGCCGGGGGGCCAGCGGGCGGGCAATCCAGTCCAGCAACATGTTCGGCTGCGCCACTGTGGCACTCAGGGCGGTAATGCGCAGGGCAGGGGCCAGCCGCGCCAGCCGGGCAAGGCCAAGGGATAGCAATTCCCCCCGCTTCGAGGTGACAAGGGCGTGCAATTCGTCCAGCACCAGCCGTTGCAGGCCACAAAACAGGCGTTGCGCATCGGGGTGGGAAAGCAGAAGCGCCAACTGTTCGGGGGTGGTCAGAAGAATGTGGGGCGGGGCGTAGCGCTGGCGTTGTTTTCGGCTTGCCGGAGTGTCCCCGGTGCGGGTCTGAATACGAATGTTCAGCCCCATCTCGCTTGCAGGGTTGGTGAGATTGCGCGCCACGTCCACCGCCAGCGCCTTGAGCGGTGAAATATACAGCGTGTGCAGGCCGGAGAAATCTTTCATTGCCGGATCGGCCAGCGCGACCAGACTGGGCAGGAACCCGGCAAGGGTCTTGCCCGCCCCGGTGGGAGCGATCAGCAGGCAGGATCGGCCCTGGGCGTCGGCCCCCAGCACGTCCCGCTGATGGGAGCGCAGGCGCCAGTTGCGCTGCTGGAACCAGTCCTGTATCTGGGCGGGAAGCTCGTTTTTCATTGCCTGCGCTTTCCCGGCAAGCTTACAAGTGATTCGGCATAGTTTCACGTCCCACCTGTGATCAAGGAAGGTTCCACCATGTCATCGAAAACGGTTTCCGACGCCCCGACGGCCCCCGTCATCTTCATTACCGGTGCCACCTCGGGGTTTGGTGCCGCCACCGCCCGCAAGTTCGCGCGCAACGGCTGGAAGGTGATTGCCACCGGCCGCCGTTCCGGGCGGCTGAAAAAGCTGGCAGCCGAATTCGGCAGCGATGTCGTTCTGCCCCTGACGATGGACCTGACCGACGAAAGCAGCATCCGGCAGGCCATCGCCGCCATCCCGGCCGAATTTTCCCCGGTCACATGCCTGTTCAACAATGGCGGTCTGGCCCTTGGCTCCTCTCCCATGCCCGATGTGGACCCCGCCGACTGGCGCATCATGGTGGAGACCAACATCATGGGGCTGGTGACCACCACCCTTGGCCTGCTGGATTCCCTCAAGGCCGCCGGTGCGGGCGCCAGCATCATCAATGTGGGCTCCGCCGCCGGCATCTACGCCTATCCCGGGGGCAATGTCTACGGCGCCTCCAAGGCCTTCGTGCACCATTTTTCCACCGAGTTGCGGTGCGACCTGGCGGGCAGCGACATTCGCGTGACCAGTTTCATCCCCGGCATGGCCAAGACCGAGTTCACCACCGTGCGCACCCACGGTGATGCGGCGGCCAACGAGGCCTTTTATCAGGGGGTCAAGCCCATCCTGCCCGAGGACGTGGCCGACATCATCTGGTTCGTGGCAAACATCCCGCCCCATCTCAACATCAACGTGCTGGAACTGATGCCCATCATTCAGGTGCCCACCATCCCCACCATTTTGCGCGACAAGCCGCAAACGTAAGGATTGACCGCGTGTCCGAACCCGAAAGCACGAAGCTGGCCTTTGACGTGCGTCACCGGGACATTCTGGCCATCGCGTTGCCCGCTTCCATTGCCTTCATCACCGAACCCCTGGTCGGAATCGTGGACATTGCCGTCATCGGGCGGCTGGGCGATGCGGGCCTGCTTGGGGGGCTGGAACTGGGTTCCGTGACCTTCGACCTGCTGTTTGCGCTGGTCTACTTCCTGCGT
>JALWTJ010000151.1 GCA_027082895.1 Hyphomicrobiales bacterium
CCCCCCTTCTGCCGGAAGGCGGCAAGGGCACCACTTTGAACGAAGCGCTGGTCCAGCACGTTCAGGGGAACCTGAACAATGTCGCAATCATAGCGCTCCATGATGGCAGACAGTTCCTTGGGGTCATAGAGCGACACCCCAACGGCAGCCGTCAGTCCCTCGTCGCGAAGGTCCTGCAGGCCCCGCCACAACAGGTCCGCCCCCGGCGCCAGCAGATCCCCCGGCCAGTGCACCATCAGCCCGCCCAGGCAATCCGTTCCCAACCGCTCAAGCGAACGTTCCGCCCCCGCCCGCACCATATCAACCTGGTCCATGTCGATATGATCCGTCCGGAACTGCCCCGTCTTGCTGATGATGGAAAACCTGCGTCCCGCCCCAAGACGCCCCAGAACCTCTTCGGAATCCCCGTAGGCCGGCGCGGTGTCCAGAACCGTCACCCCAAGGGCCGCCGCCCGGTCCAGAATGTCGGCAACGTCTTTTTCCGGCACCCGTCCCGAATCGTTCGACACCCCGTAATCCATGCCGAACTGAACTGTTCCCAGGCACAGCCCGGCCCCCGCCGGGCCGTGATCCGGCGATGAATCAGACATAGCCGTCCTTGCCCAGGTGACCGATCATGTCCATCAGTTCCTGGGCCGAGAGCCACTGGGTATTATTATCGGAACTGTAGGAAAACCCTTCGGGAACAGGCTTGCCCTTTTCCCCCAGCATGTTTTCCCGGTAGTCCGTTTCCACCGTGAAGTTGATGGACGGCTTGATGACATAATGGTCATCAAATTCCAGGGTCAGATGGGAATCATCGGCCGGACACATGGTTTCGTGCAGTTTTTCACCGGGACGAATGCCAATGACCTTGTGCGGCAGGTCCGGTGCCATGGCCTTGGCCATGTCCACGATCTTCATCGAGGGAATCTTGGGAACGAAGATTTCACCCCCATGCATGCGCTGAAAATTCTGAAGCACGAAATCGATACCCTGGGAAAGGGTAATCCAGAACCGCGTCATGCGCTCGTCGGTGATGGGAAGCTCCTTGACCCCTTCGGCAAGCAGCCGGTTGAAAAACGGCACCACGGACCCGCGGGATCCCACCACATTGCCATAGCGCACCACCGCAAAACGCGTACGGTGCCCCCCCGCAATATTGTTTCCGGCCACGAACAGCTTGTCCGAGCACAGCTTGGTGGCCCCGTAAAGATTGACCGGGTTGCTGGCCTTGTCGGTGGACAGGGCAATGACCTTTTCCACCCCGTTTTCGATGGCGGCGCGAATGACATTTTCCGCGCCGTAAATATTGGTCTTGATGCACTCGACAGGGTTGTACTCGGCCGCCGGCACCTGCTTGAGCGCCGCAGCGTGAATGACATAGTCAATATCGCGAAACGCCTGACGCACCCGCTCGAAATCGCGCACATCACCAATGAAATAACGCAATTGCGGATATTTGGATTCCGGAAAAATCTGACTCATTTCGAACTGCTTGAGCTCGTCGCGCGAAAACACCACCATGCGGCGAATGTCATACTTTTCCAGCATGGTCCGGATGACATTCTTGCCAAAGGAACCGGTTCCACCAGTGACCAAAACTGCTTTGTTGTTCAACATTTCAAACTTTTCTCTCTCACCATGTCGCGTATGAAGACGTAAATTGATCCCCGGACCGACATGGTTGTTCATGTCGCAAGATGGCAATCCGAACCGCTCCGCCGGGCGCCTGCCTTTAAGCATGGAAATGGCGGCCGTCTCAACAGTTTTCTGTTACAAACCCACGCATTCTCCCCCCTCCACGAGCGCCCCCCGCAAG
>JALWTJ010000152.1 GCA_027082895.1 Hyphomicrobiales bacterium
GCGGTTTTCGGACAAGAAGTGCGGAAATATCAAACAGATAGAGCGTGGTCTTGATTCCATCAGAAACAGACACGCTCTAGGACAGATCCATCATGTTCGTGAAAAATTCGTCCCGCACATCAAGCAGGGGATTATCCAGTTTTTTGGCTTCGTCAGAGCATAGCCAGGCCATGACGGAAGCTGGAACATCCGGATGCACCAGGTCCTTTTGCGGAATCCGTGAAATCGGATTGAGCCCGGCCGCGCGAATCCTGGCCTGCATGTCCGTGTCCGTGGGCGGAATGCCGATGAAGAAACTTTTTACCCCGCTTTCCTTCAGTTCAAGGGCAAACATTTGGGTGAGCATGCGGGCCCCTGCCTTGGAGCAGCAATAGGCTGTCCAGCCCTCCATCGGGGTGGTCGCTGCCCCCGTTCCCGCGTTGATGATGGTGCCGCCGCTCTGCTTCAGCAGTTCAAGGGCGGCGCAGGTAACCCGGTGGACCCCGCCTACATTGACCTCAAAGGCACGGGTCAGGGTGGGCGTCTCCAGGTCCATGAAATGGCCGATCGGGGAAATGATCCCCGCATTGTTGACCAGAACATCCAGTTTGTCCGCCCGTTGAGCCACCTGTTCCATGGCAGCGCCGACCTGAGCTTCGCTGCATACATCCAAGGGCATCACCCGGGCGCCGCTGAGCAGGTCTTTCTCGATCTCCCGGTCATTGCTGTTGATTCCGGCAAACACCTCGGCGCCATTTTCCACGAGCAGTCCAGCCAGATGGGCACCAATTCCCTTGCCGGCGCCGGTTACCAGAACAGTCTTTCCGCTCAGATCGGGCACGGAAACGGGGGCGAGATTGAACATTTGTCTTGACCTTCCATTTGAAGCGTAGTTAATTGGTCTGACCAATTTGCCATTGGTAGCCCGAATTGAGCACGCCGTCAAAGAGAATGTGCCAGAAAACGGGCCGAGGAGGAAATTTCATGGACACGGTCGCCCGGATTCGTCCGATTCCCATCGCCTATCCCGATCCCAATGATTTCGGCACCATTCGCCGTACTGTTCTTGTCAGGGTGCAGACGGCCGATGGCGTCGTGGGCTGGGGGGAGTGCATCGCCATGTGGCCGGAGGCCTGCAAGGCGGTTGCTACCATCATTTCGGAAGGGTTGGCTCCCCTTGTCGAGGGGCAGGACGCCACGGATACCGCCGGTATCTGGAACAGGATGCGCCAGCATATATGGTGGTACGGGGAGGGGGGCATCGCCTCCATGGCCCTGTCGGGGGTGGATATGGCCCTGTGGGACATTGCCGGAAAGATTGCCGGAAAGCCCCTGCATGACATGCTGGGCGGTCTGAAGCATGAACGGCTGATCGCCAATGCTTCCAGCCATGTGAACAAGAAGGGCGAGGCGGCCTGTGTCGCCGAAGTAGTCGGTTTTTTTGAAGCCGGGTTCCGCTCCTGCAAGCTGGGCTTTGCCAAGAAGGGAGAAAGCAATATTGGTGGTGACCCGGATACGGATGTCAGTTTCATCCGGGCATTGCGCAAGGCCCTTGGCCCGGATGCTCCCATTCTGGTCGACATTGGCAACGGTGTGAAATGGGATGTGGATACCGCCATATCCGTTGCCAACCGCATGGCCGAATATGACATTGGCTGGTTCGAGGAGCCGCTCTATCCCACCGATGATGCCGGGTACAAAAAACTTGCTGCCAGCACGTCGGTGCGTATTGCCAGCGGGGAGCGGGAGTTTACCGCTGCCGGTTACCGCCGTCAGATGGAGATGGGCGCCGTCGAGGTTTTCGGCGTCGATCCGGCCAGGGCCGAGGGCATCACCGGTTTCAGGAAGGTGGATGCACTGGCCAGCAGATTTGCAAAGACCATCAACGCCCATGCCTGGTCCACCGCCATCACGAGCGCCGCCAGTCTGCACCTTTCCCTGGCATCTCCCAACACCGAACTCTTCGAATTCAAGCCATTCGACGTGGTGGTGCAGACCGAACTGGTCACGGACCGTGTCTGGCACCGCGATGGCTGGGCCTATCCGCTGACCGGGCCGGGGCTGGGCATTGATGTGGTTGAAGAAGTGGTGGAAAGGCTGGCGGCAAATGTCTGAAAAGACTCGACATGGCCTGAAACGGCCTACGGAAAAGGACATCTGCGCCCCCGGATTTTCCACCCCCTGGGATGCGCCCATGGTGCCCCCGTTTCCCTTCCGTTTTCGCCAGTGTGAAATTCTGACCCTTTACTGGCGGACGGATCCGGATGCCATGGCCTTCCTGCTGCCGCCGCCTTTGGAGCCGGTTTCCGATGTTGCGTGTGTTCATATCTACAAGATGAACGACACCGACTGGATCGGTCCCTACATGGAAGCCAACGTCATGTTCGGCGCCCGCCTGCCCGGCGTGGCGGAAGGCGCCTATTCTCCCTATCTGGTCCTGTCCTCCGATATCGGGGTGGCCCATGGGCGGGAGGTCCACGGCCAGCCCAAGAAGCTGGGCAATCCGTCCCTTGAAATGCGTGGCGACCTGATCGTTGGAACGATCGAGCGTAACGGCATTGATGTGCTGACCGGGACCACGCCCTACAAGCAGGTGCCTGTTTCAAAAGAGGAACTCAGCCCCTGGTTTGATTTCTCCACCAATCTGAACCTGAAGGCCGTCGATCACATTGATGGTCGCCCGGCAATTCGCCAGATCACGTCGCGCCAACTCAAGGATGTGAAGGTGCATGAGGCGTGGCGGGCCCCCGGCACCGTGGAACTGCGTCCCAATGCCCAATTACCCATTTTCCGCCTGCCCGTTGTCGAGCCTCTGGAGGCATTTTTCTGGAAGGCCGATTTCACGCTGGCCGCCGGACGGATCATTCATGATTATCTGGAGGCCGACCAATGAGCGCGCGCGTTGTGGTGACGGATTTTACCTTTCCCGATGTGAAACGGGAACAGGCAGCGGCAAGGCAGGCCGGTGCCGATTTTGAAAGCTTCCAGTGCCGGAATGAGGCCGACGTGGTAAAAGCGGTGGCTGATGCCGACGTGGTTGCCATCCAGTTTGCACCTTTTGGTCCGGCCGCCGCCAGTGCGGTCAAACCCGGCGCCACCCTCATCCGCTACGGAGTGGGTTACGACAATATCGACCTTGCAGCGGCCAGAAAGGCCGGGCTGAAAGTGGGCTATGTTCCCGACTATTGCGTGGATGAAGTGGCCGATCACACGGTTGCAGCAGCCCTTGCCCTTTTGCGCAAGCTGCCGGTTCTGGATGCTTCGGTACGAAAAGGGGAATGGGCGGCGGTGCGCTATGCCAAACCTCTGAAGCCTTTTGCGGACACGGTATTCGGCTTTTTCGGGATCGGCCAGATCGGCCGGGCCGTTTTGCAACGGTTGGCCGGGTTCGGGTTTCATTTCATTGCCGCCGATCCCGGCCTGACCCCTGAGCAGGGGGAGGCAATCGGCGTGGAAATCGTAAACGCCGATCAACTGCTTGCCCGCGCCGACATCATCACCCTGCACGCCCCGGCCACCGATCAGACCAGCGGTTTCTTCAATACCCATGCCTTTGAGCGCATGCAGTCTCACGCCTTTCTGGTCAACACCGCCCGCGGACAGCTGATCAATGAAGCGGATCTGGCAGCGGCCCTGAACAGCGGGGTCATTGCAGGGGCGGCGCTGGATGTCTTTCAGAACGAACCCCTGGCACCCGAATCGCCCCTGAGATCGGCGCCCGGACTTGTCCTCACTCCCCATGCGGCCTGGTATTCCGCCACCGCAATGGACCGTCTTCAGGGCCTGGTTGCCCAGGATATTTCACGGGCATTGCAGGCAAAGCCCCCGAGGAGGCCCGTTCCGGAATGAGAAAAAAAGCAAAATTCAACCGTTCGCACACCTGTTTCAGGTGTGCCGGAAAGACCGGCAGGTCAAACACAACCGGCAAACACTGCCGGAACAAGATGGGAAAGCCGTTCGCGGCCCAACCCTGAGCAAACCGCGGGCAGGCTCACTTCCAGCCAACCTGCCCGCGGCATTTACCTAACCGGCATTGAGGAGTGCCGATCAACAACTCTTATGGAGAAAAAACATGAATATGATCAAGACACTTTGCGTGGCCTCTGCGCTGATGTTGGCCAGTTCCCCCGCGGTTCTCGCCCAGACCATCAATCTGAAGGGCGGCGAAAACGTGGACATGGTGCTGCTGCCCAAGTTCCTCGGTATTCTGGTTTTTGATCAGGCCTATGAAGGGGCCCAGGAAGCCCATGCGGAACTGAAGAACTCCGGCGAACTGCTGTTTGAAGGCCCCACCCCGGAAAATTCGGTGGCCGGTCAGATCGAAATGATGACCACGGCTGCCACCCAGGGGCAGGACGCTGTCATGCTGTCCAACAATGCCGGGGATCAGATCGTGCCCGCTGCCAAGGCGGCCCAGGCTGCCGGAACCACCGTTGTGACATGGGACAGCCCCATTCCTTCCGGTGAAGGGGAGTCCGTCTTCGTGGCTCAGGTCGATTTCGGGTCCATCGGGGAAGTGATGGCCGACATGGCCCTGTCCATTCTTGGCGGGTCCGGCCAGATGGCCATCCTGTCGGCAACACCGGACGCTGCCAACCAGAACGCATGGATTGCCTCCCTGAAAGACGTTCTGGCCAATGATCCCAAATATGCCGGTATCGAACTGGTGGATACAGTTTACGGCGACGACCAGTCCGAGGTCAGCTACAATCGTGCCCTGGCACTGGTGGACAAGTATCCGGATCTGGGGCTGATCATGTCCCCCACGACGGTGGGCATTCAGGCATCAGCCAAGGCCATGCAGGACGAAGGTCTGTGTGATCAGGTCAAGACCTCCGGTCTGGGACTGCCTTCCGAAATGGTCAGTTACACCCTGAACGGGTGCGCTCCCGAATTTGCCCTGTGGGATTTCCGCGATCTGGGATACCTGACCTATTACACCGCCTACGGTCTGGCCACCGGCCAGTTGACGGGTGATATTGGCGAAACCTTCCATGCCGGGCGCATGGGGGACATGACCATCGAGGAAGATCCGGGCCGCCCCGGCTCCAAGCGGATCCTGATGGGCCCCTTTACCGTCTACACCAAGGACAATGTGGAGGCCGCTGCCAAGTAGGTTCCTGAATCTCCGCTCTGCATGAAGGTGCAGAGCGCCAAGGAGTCCGGTCGGCGTGTTTCCTCCCGCCGGCCGGAAAATTCCGCAAGTAATCCCCCGCGCAAGAAATCCCCGCGCAAGCAACCTCAAGCCAAGAGCTGACCCGTCATGAACACGCCTGTTTTGGCCCTGAACGACATTTCAAAGAATTTTGGCCTGACCCAGGCCCTTTCCCACATGTCCATCACGCTTTTTCCGGGCAAGGTGCATGCCATTATCGGCGAAAATGGCGCGGGAAAATCCACCATGATCAAGATCATGACCGGCATCCACCAGCCCAGCAGCGGGCGTCTTGAAGTGGATGGACAGCCGGTGGTGATTTCCGGCCCCCAGATGGCGCGCGACAGGGGTATTGCCGCCATATATCAGGAACCCATGGTCTTTCCCGATCTGGATGTGGCCGAAAACATCTTCATCACGACCAATGGGCAAGGGCCCGTGATCAACCGGGGCGCCATGCGAAAAGCCGCCAGCACCCTGATTCGGCGCATCGGCATGTCCCTTGATCCTGACCGGATTGCCAGCGGCCTTACCCTTGCCGAGCAGCAGGCGGTGGAAATCGCCCGTGCGCTTTCCCGTGACGTACGGGTGTTGATCATGGACGAGCCCACCGCCTCTCTTTCTGCCCATGAGGCGGCACGCCTGCGCAAGATTGCCACCAATCTGGCCGCAGAAGGGGTGGCCGTGGTCTATATTTCTCACCGCATGGAAGAAATCCTGGAAATTGCCGACACCGTCACGGTAATCAGGGATGGCCAGCACGTTTCCACCCGCCCCGTTGCCGAAGTGACACCGGACGGCATGATTGCCGAGATGGTGGGGCGTGACTTTGAAAGCATTTTCGAGAAAACGCCGAGCAAGGCACGCGCCGAGACAATCCTCGAAGTGTCGGATCTGGCCCGGGAGGATGTGTTTTCCGGTGTGAATTTCAACCTGAAATATGGCGAAGTGCTGTGCATGGCCGGCCTTGTGGGCGCCCGGCGGACAGACATTGCCCTTTCCCTGTTCGGCATTGCACCGGCCACGGGGGGCCGTATTACCTATAAGGACAAGCCCGTAACCATTCGCTCGGCACGTCAGGCCATGGATCTGGGCATAGCCTATGTTTCAGAGGACCGGCGCAAGTTCGGTCTCGCCATGCCCATGGCCGTTCGCACCAACATTACATTGGCGACCCTTGCCCGCTTCATGTCCCGCTGGGGCATCATAGATCAGGCAAGAGAAGCCCGCGTTTCCCGCGCCTTTCAGAAACGTCTGAATATCCGCACGCCCGGCATTGAAACCCCCGTGGGCATGCTCTCGGGCGGCAATCAGCAAAAGGTGATGCTGGCCAAGTGGCTCAACATGAAGCCCGATCTGCTGATCTTTGATGAACCGACCCGCGGCGTTGATGTGGGGGCCAAGGCGGAAGTGCATGATCTGATCCGCGAGTTCGTCGCCGATGGTGGGGCCGTTCTGGTAATCTCGTCCGATCTGCCCGAAGTGCTGGCATTGGGGGACCGGATACTGGTGATGCGGGAAGGAAAGCAGATGGGGATCATCGATCACGCGGACGCCACCCAGGAAACCGTAATGGCAATGGCCACCGGCCAGACTCTGGAAAGGGAGGTGGCATGATGAGCAACCTGTTCTTCCGCCTGTCTCCCCAGGCGCTGCGCATTCTGGCCCTGTTGCTGGTTCTGACGGCGGTCATTCTGTTTTTCTCCTCCCAGGTTCCCCACTATCTCAATGGCCGTCTGTTCAACCGGATATCCAGTTCGGTGGCAATCATGGCCCTGATCGCCACCGGACAGACCCTTGTCATCCTGACCCGCAATATCGACCTTTCGGTTGGCTCGATCGTCGGCTTTACCGCCTTTGCCACCGGCGCCATGATTTCGGCCAACCCGGACATGGCGCCCCCTCTTGTGGTTCTGTACGCGATGGTCCTTGGGGCCGGATTTGGCGCGATTAATGGGGTACTCGTGGCCTATGTGAAAGTGCCCGCCATCATTGTCACGCTGGCGACGCTGGCCCTGTTCCGCTCGGCACTCGTCGAGTTTTCCAACGCCAAGTCCATCACCTCTTCCCAACTGCCCATGTGGCTGGTGGATTTCCCCAATACGGTCCTGTTCCGTTCCGGCCAGTTTCAGTTCAGAGCGGGATTTGCCGCTGCCATCATCGTGGTGCTGGTCGCCCATTTTGCCCTGTCCCGTTTTCGCCCGGCACGCAAGTTTTATGCCGTCGGGTCAAACCCGGAAGCTGCACAGATGGCCGGCATCAATGCCCGGGCAACGG
>JALWTJ010000153.1 GCA_027082895.1 Hyphomicrobiales bacterium
TTTCCTGTCCGGTCTGTCCGGGAAGGCTGAACAGGGTCAGGAGCGCTGCGAGGGCGCCGCCAATGGCGAACCGGTTGAACATGGCACGGGAAATTTCCGGGTCACGCCACAGGATCCACAGGGCCAGGGGCACCAGTATCAGCGCGTATACCAGACTGAGAAATGTGGATGTGGCAACGACAAGAACGGCTGCCACCGCACCGGTAATCATCCATTTCCTTTTCCTGTCGACCAGATCGCCCGACCAGAGGGCATAAAGGCCGACGGGGAAAAACAGCAGCAGCCAGGCAAAGACGAGACTGCGCTGCTGTTTCCAGGAAACCGGATTGTGGGGGGCGTTCATTGCAGGTCTCCTGTTTTCCTTGGCTCGGCGGCTTCGTGGCGGCCCGTCCGTTTTGCGGGGGGCGTGCCGCTTTTATCCGGTCATGGGTGTTGTGGGCAAGACGGAGGAGAAAAGAGAAGGGCACGGGAGCAGGGGGAACGGAGCGCGCGCAACATCTCCGGCCTGGTTATCGTGTCAGGGGGAAGGGGGCCCCGCTTGTCGAACGTGCCGGTCAGACTTTCAGGTCAATCAAGGGCGGTGCGCATGTCCGTTATGGCACGTCCCAAATTTTTTCCCTGGTCCAGCAGGCTGCCGCCCATCAGATAGGCACTGTCGGATCCGTACATGGCACGCAGTTCGGGAATGCGCTCAAGGGTCATGCCGCCTCCGGGGCTGGGCAGGATGGGTTTGCCAATGCCATCGGGGCATGTGCAGGCGCTGGCAATGCTGCGGCACTGGTCGGCGGAAAACCCGAAACGGCCGCCCACGTTGGGAAAGATGGAAATGTCGGCCCCGGCCAGTCGCATCAGGGTGCCGAACATCATGGCATGGGAATAGCCATGGTCCGGACTGAGCACCCAGGCGCCCAGATTGGCGGGATGGGCCATGATGGGCAGGTTGAAGTCCGGGTGCCGGGCCAGCCGGTTGATGGTGTCAAACCCGTAAAGGCCAGGCATGATCAGCACACCGTCGGCACCGGCTTCTCTGGCGAAGAAGGCAAGGTCGAAGAATTGTTCGGCATGGGCGCACAGGGTGGGAAAATAGAGGGCGCGGGTGGTGTCGCCGTTGGCGCGCCGGCGGGCATTGGCCCGGGCGGTGGCCGCGACAAGGGCCGGGATGCGCGTCCGCACCGGGGCGGTCTGCTGATTGGCCAGACCATGATCTTCCTTCACGATATCTGCCCCGGCAAGGGCCATGTCGTGGCACAGGTCGGCCAGGACATCCGTTGTCTGTCCCTGGGGCTTTATTACCGGACAGACCAGCCCTCCGCGGGCGCGGCCTGTCAGCCGGCGGATGCCTGAAATGCCGAAACGGGGACCGGGAAAAAGCCGTGTGATGGCCGGGGAGGGAGAAAAACCCGTCACTCTTATACCCTGCTGAATGGAGGAATTGCCGAACATGACGTTGAGCAGTTGGGAAAGTTCCGTGCCCACGCTGGCGGGGGAATAGGAGATGGTGGCGGAAAAGCGGTCGTCGGAGAGGGGGGAAAGTTCTTCCAGCCGGCCCAGAATGGTTTCCTGCACGAAGCCTTCGGGTACCACTTCAAGGGGGATTTCAACCGTTTGCTCCAGAGCAATGCCAAGGGCGCGCTGGCGGGCCTGTTCCCTGTCGGGAGCCACGATCTGGTAGGTAACGCGGAACCGTTCGTCCATTACAATCCCTCGGCCTTGGCCAGGGAATGGACGGCTTCAACCCGCACCTTGTCCAGTTCGTCCTCGGAAATACCCAGTTTCTGTCCCACCAGTTTTTCGATGCC
>JALWTJ010000154.1 GCA_027082895.1 Hyphomicrobiales bacterium
GTGCCGCCCAGCTTGCCGAACAGGCAGAAAAGGGCGCACGGGAAGGGGGGCACGCCGCCCCCGCCTACATCATCGGCACCGAAGTGCCGGTTCCGGGGGGGGCAACCCATGCCCTGGACACGGTGGCGGTGACCCACGTCGCAGATGCCAGTGAAACCCTTGAATTGCACCGGCTCGCCTTTGGGAAGGCGGGTCTGGAGGCCGCCTTTGCGCGGGTGGTGGGCCTGGTGGTTCAGCCCGGCGTCGAATTTGGCCATTCTGACATTGTTCGCTTCGACGCGCAGGAAGCGGCACCCCTGACCCGCTGGCGCAACCAGCAGGGTGGGGTGGTTTTTGAAGCCCATTCCACCGATTATCAGTCCGCCCGTTCCCTCAGGGAGCTGGTTCTGGGTGGTTTTGCCATTCTCAAGGTCGGCCCCGGCCTGACATTTGCCATGCGCGAAGCCCTTTATGCTCTGGACGCCATCGCCGCCCATCTGGACCCCGACTATCCCCCCAACAACCTGCCCGACGCCATGGAAGAAGTCATGCTTGGCGAGCCGGGGGACTGGGAGCCCTATTATCATGGCACCGATGCCCACCGGAAACTGCTGCGCCACTTTTCCTATTCCGACCGTATCCGCTACTATTGGGCAAGGGAATGGGCAGTGCACAATGTGACGCGCCTGCTGGAGACCCTTCAGGACCGCCAGATACCGGAAACCCTCGTCTCCCAATATCTGCCCTGGGCCTATGGGGATGTGGCCGAAAAACGGATGGCCGCTACTCCCTCCAGCCTGATCGACGCCGCTATCCGCCGCGCCTTGGCGCCGTATTCCGCCGCCTGCGCCGACTGAAAAAGGAGTTTGCTGCCATGGGAACCCTGGCCTTTGAGGATGTACGAAAATCCTACGGTGAAGTTGAAGTCATTCACGGCGTCAATCTGGACGTCCGCGATACCGAGTTCGTGGCGCTGGTCGGCCCGTCCGGGTGTGGAAAATCAACCTTGCTGCGCATGATCGCGGGCCTTGAGGCCATTTCGTCGGGCGCCATTTCCATAGATGGCCGGGTGGTCAATGAGGTGGCCCCCATGGATCGTGACGTGGCCATGGTGTTCCAGTCCTATGCCCTTTATCCCCACATGACCGTGGCCCAGAACATGGGATTTGCCCTCAAGCTGGCCGGATGGAAAAAAAGGGACATCCGTGAGCAGGTCGGCAAGGCAGCCGCCATTCTAGGGCTGGAACCCTATCTGGAGCGCAAGCCCAAGGAGCTCTCCGGCGGGCAGATGCAGCGGGTCGCCATGGGACGGGCCATCGTGCGCAATCCGGAAATCTTCCTGTTCGATGAACCCCTGTCCAACCTTGATGCCAAGTTACGGGTCAAGGTGCGCGGCGAGATCAAGGCCCTGCACCAGCGCCTGAAGACCACCACCGTTTATGTGACTCATGACCAGGTGGAAGCCATGACCCTTGCCGACCGGCTGGTGGTCATGAACCAGGGGAACGTGGAGCAGATCGGAACACCGCTTGAACTCTATGATCGCCCGGCCACCGATTTTGTTGCCGGTTTCATCGGCACCCCGCCCATGAACCTGTTCGAGGGGCAACTGCATGCCGGTGAAAATCCCCGTTTCGTGTTGGAGGATGGCACCAGCCTGCCCCTGCCGGATCGCTTCGGCTCTGTTGAACCGGGGGCCGGACGCACTACGCTCGGGGTGCGCCCCGAACATCTCGTGCCTGCAGACAGCGGCTGGGAGCTGACGGTTGATCTGGTGGAAACCATGGGCAATGAAACCCACATCACCGGTCATGTCGGGACCAGTGAGGCCATTTTCGTCATGAACGGGCGTGATTTTCCTGCCCCCGGCGACAAGGTGTACCTGTCCCCTGAGAACGACAATCTGCACCTTTTTATCGATGGTCGGCGTCTGAATATGGATGCGGCCCCATCAATTGACAGGACAAACTGACCGGCAGCGAAGGGCCCGCGTCGCCTCCGTTCATTCCGCTGACGCGGGGGAGCGGTGAAATTTCTTGATATCCTGCCGGTAGCGGCGCGGGGTCCTGCCCACCTGGGAATGAAACGCGTCATAGAGTCGGGTCAGTGAGCTGTAGCCGCAACTGTGGGCGATGTCGGCAATGGCCCGGTCGGTGTTGGTCAGCAGGTACATGGCCTGGCTGAGCCGCCGCCGCCGCACATATTGTCCGATGGACAGGCCCAGTACCTTGCGGAACGCGGCCATGGCGCTTGTCTGGTGCAACCCGGTTGCCCGCGTGACATCGCTCACCCGGAAGGGGCGGGAAATATGGGCGTTGATATAGGCCGTCATGGTTTCCACATGGGCCACCAGTCGCGGATTGGCTCTGTCCGAGCCGGGCAGGGCATCTGCTGCCGCTTCCCGGCTGTCCGCAAGGATCGGCTCAAGGGCCATGCGGCGCAGGCGCAGCAGAAGTTCCTCCCGGAAAACCTGGCGCAACGCCCGGTTGGTAGTGGCCCATTTTTCGCTCATGGGCACAAGGGAATGATGGGCCCAGCTGCATTCGTCCCGGGTCTGGATCAGTTCGCCCCGCAGCAGGGTAGCCCGGAACGACGCCGCCACCGGAAGCCGCAGGAACTCCACGATGGGTATGTAGGCGCATACCAGTTGCTGCTCCTCCCCGACACTGATCGCCTGGTGGTGCACCGCCGCCCAGAAAACCCCCAGCCGCCGGGGTGCAAGGGCTGCCCGGCGGCCGTTCAGCAGATATTCCATCTGCCCGCGCGGCAGGTAGTTGATTTCCACATGATCGTGCCAGTGGGCCGCCGGCATCACGTCCGCCACATGCCGCTCCACGAAAAAGGCATCGCTTGGCAGATCTTCGTCCGGCTGGATACCATCGGTGCCGACAGGTTCCATTTTGCTCCCCAAAACGCTTGTTTTCCGGAAAAGTTACCCGAAATCACGGAACAAAATCCACCCATTAATTGTTATTTTGCTGTACCATGTTCCTGGTCGCCACGAAAGAAACGGGAAAACCGTCGCGCGGGTGGCGTGGAACGTCCGGTCAGGACCGGATTCCCGTTCAGCCGTTCCGGGCTGCACACAACAGGAGGACCCCGATGAAAACTCTTCTTACCGCCGTCAGCGCCCTGGCCTTGTCCACTTCGCTGGCCTATTCCGCAACCGAGATCCGCTACATGATGTGGGGGGATCCCCCCGAAATTGCCGTCTGGCAGCAGCTTGTGGCCGATTTCGAAAAGGCCAACCCCGATATCAGCGTCAAGGTCGAGGTCACGGACTGGGACAGCTACTGGGAGAAGCTGCGCGTCCAGACCATCGGCGGCGACGCCCCGGACGTGTTCGCCATGGACGCCCCCATCTATCCCGACTGGCAGTCCCGGGGCACCCTGCTCAACCTGCAACCCTATCTGGATGCCAACCCGGACACCCTGAAGGGGGTCTATGAGGGGCCGCTCAAGGCCTATCGGCTGGCCGATGGTTTCTATGGTCTGCCACGGGATTTCCAGACCATCGCCATGTTCTACAACAAGGACATGTTCGATGCTGCCGGTCTGGCCTACCCGGACGCCAGCTGGACCCTGGATGATCTGAAATCCGCCGCCGCAAAACTGACCATCGACAAGGATGGGGACGGCACCACCGACCAGTGGGGCATTTCCACCGAAGTTTGGGACATGGAACCCTTCTGGGGACCGGTTGTCACTGCCTTTGGCGGCAAGATCATTTCCGACGATTTCAAGACGACCCTGATGGACAAGGGAAAGGCACTGGATGCCTGGAACTTCATAACCGGCATGGTTCGGGATGACCATTCGATCATGTCCGACGAGGAACTGGACAGCTACGGCTATGACGGATTCATCGCCAATGTTGCGGCCATGACCTTTTCCGGCCACTGGGTCATCCCCGCCTACAATGAGGCCACGTTCAACTGGGGGGTTGCTCCCTTTCCCAAAGGGCCGGCCCGGCGGGCAACCCTGGTCAACAGCGCCGGTATCGTGATCGGCGCCAATACCGCCCACCCGGACGAAGCTTGGAAGTTCGTCAGCTATGTGCTGAGCGAGGAAGGGCAGTCAACCCTTTCTGCCCTGGGCTTTGCCATTCCGGTGCGCGAGTCAGTTGCCACGAGTCCAGTCTACCTGCAACAGAAATCCCGGGGGGACCACAAGCTGTTCGTGGATGCGCTGGATTATGCCATTCCCAAGCCGTCCTTCCGCGGATACGAGGAATGGTCCGCGGCGGTGGGGGATCCCCTGTCCCTGGTCTGGACCGGCGAAATGAGCCTGGAGGAGGCCCTGGACGAGATCGCGGCCACCGCCGACGATACCTTGCCCAACTGATTTGGCCCAACTGATTTGGCCTAACTGATTTGGCCCCCTTGTGCCGGCCTGCTTCTTTCGTTCTGATGGATCCGGCCGGCACGAAACACCTCAACCGGGATGCAAAAGCATGAGCGAAGCAGGCATCAGGGCCAAGGGACGGGAGCGGATCTGGATCGGAATTCTCCTGTTCCCTACCTTGCTGGGGCTGGCGGTGGGCGCCCTGGGCTCCATCGCCGCCACCTTCGGGCTGAGCTTTTTCGACTGGGACATGTTCACCCCGCCCCAACTGGTTGGTTTGCAGAACTATGTCGACCTGCTCAGCGACCGAAAGTTCAAGAAGGCCCTGTTCAATTCCATTGCCTTTTCCGCCATGTATGTGCCGGCAACGGTCATCCTGTCCCTGCTGGTTGCCGTTCTTCTCAACCGCCATGTCTACGGCAAGAGCCTGTTCCGTCTGCTGTTCTTTCTGCCGGTCGTTACCTCTCCCACCGCGGTGGGGCTGGTCTGGAGCTGGATCTATTCCAAGGACCAGGGGCTGCTCAATTCCATTCTGGGGGCCATGGGCATGGACCCGGTCTACTGGCTGGGCTCGAAAATGGCGCTCTATTCGGTGGTGGTGGTCAATGTCTGGGGTGCCATCGGGGAGGGCATGATCATCTTTCTTGCCGGGTTGCAGGCCATTCCAAGAGATGTCTACGAGGCCTCGATGCTTGATGGGGCCGGACCGGTGAAGCAGTTTTTCTATATTACCATTCCCCTGCTGATTCCCTCGATCTTCTTTCAGACCATCCTGTCCACCATCAACGCCTTTCAGGCCTTCGACTATATCTACATTCTGACCAAGACGGCCGGGGGTGGCTCCACCGTTCCCACCCTGGTGTTCAACCTCTACCGGGAAGGCTTCAACTTTTTCCGCATGGGTAACGCCTCGGCCCAGGCCGTGGTGCTGGCTGCCATGATCATGGTGCTGACCCTGATCTATTCGCATCTGCAAAAGAAATGGGGGCAATGATTCCATGTCCAACGCCCATCTGCTCAAACCCACCTTTGCCAATCACATGCGTTCCAACGCCCTGTTTTATGTGCTGCTGATTGGCGGCGCGATCCTCATGATCGGCCCCTTCGTCTGGATGGTGTCCACTTCCCTGAAAGTGCCCGGCGACCAGTTTGACCGGCGCCTGATTCCCGCCCGGATCACATTGTCCAATTTTCCGACGGCCTGGGAGCTGATGGGATTTTCCAACCTGATCTGGAATTCCTTCAAGATCGCGGCCCTGTCCACCATCGGGCAGGTACTGACCTGCTCCATGGGGGCCTTCGTGTTCGCCATCGTGAAGTTTCCGGGCCGGGAATTCCTGTTCGTGCTGCTGCTGGCCACTTTGATGGTGCCCCACCAGATGACCATCATTCCCGAATTTCTGATTTTCCGCTGGCTGGGGCTTTATGGCACCGCGGCTCCCCTCTATCTGCCCTCCTTTCTGGGCGGAGCGTTCGGCGTGTTCCTGCTGCGGCAATACTTCCGCACCATCCCGATCGAGCTTTCCGAGGCTGCCCGGCTCGATGGCGCCTCCCTGTTCGACATCTACTGGCGCATCTACCTGCCATTGGCTGTCCCCGCTCTGGCGGCGTTGGCAATATTTTCCTTCATGAGTTCGTGGAACGACCTGTTTTCTGCCCTGATCTATCTGCCCTCCGATCTGGAAAAGACCACCTTGCCGGTCGGTCTGTCCCTGTTCCAGAAACTGTATCAGGGCAAGTGGACCATCATGATGGCCGCCGTGCTTATTTCCGTCACCCCGATCATGATCGCCTTCTTCTTCGTCCAGAAACAATTCATCCAGGGACTCGCCCTGACCGGAATTAAGTAACCCGTCGCAATTTTTCTCCCCTGATTCAAAGGAACCGTTCCCCATGGCCAAAATCTGCCTCATTGGCGCCGGCAGCACCGTGTTCGCCCAATCCATTCTTGGCGATGTCCTGTCCAATCCCGAACTCAGGGACAGCGTGATCTCCCTGCACGACATTGACGGGGAGCGGTTGAAAACATCCGAAATTGTTGCCCGGCGCATTGGCGCGGCACTTGGCCTGGACAAGCTGAAGGTGGAGGCCCATCTGGACCGGCGGGCAGCCCTGGTAAATGCGGATTTCGTGATCCTGATGATGCAGGTGGGCGGTTACAAGCCCGCAACGGTAACCGACTTCGAGGTGCCCCAGCGCTACGGACTGGGCCAGACCATCGGCGACACGCTGGGGATCGGTGGCATCTTTCGCGGTTTGCGCACCATCCCGGTGCTGTTCGACATCTGTCGCGACATGCAGGATCTGTGCCCCGATGCCATCATGCTGCAATATGTGAACCCCATGGCCATGAACTGCTGGGCCATCAAGGAGAAATTCCCCGACATCAAGGTGGTGGGCCTGTGCCATTCCGTGCAGGAAACCGCCGGCGAACTGGCCGAGGTGCTGGGCGAGGATGTTGCTGACATCAACTATAGCTGTGCCGGCATCAACCATGTTGCCTTTTATACCCGCTTTGAAAAGGTGCTGCCCGATGGCTCGCGCAAAGACCTTTATCCAAGGCTGAAGGAGATTGCGGCAGAAGGGAGTTTTCCCGCCTATGACACGGTGCGGTTCGACCTGCTGAAACGGGTCGGGCATTTCGTGACCGAGTCCAGCGTGCATTTTTCCGAATATAACAGCTGGTACCTGAAGGCGTCCCAGCCCGAAAACGTGGAAAAGAACCATATCCGGATCGGCGAATATCTCTACCGGTGCGAGGAGCAGCTGGAAGAATGGCACCAGTTGAAGCGGGAACTGGAGGGGGACAGCCCCATCGAGGTGGAACAGAGCAATGAATATGCCGCCGGTATCATTCAGGGGGTCGTCACCGGAAAAAGGCAGTTGATCTATGGAAATGTGCCCAACAACGGCCTGATTTCCAACCTGCCCGATGACGCGGTTGTGGAGGTGCCCTGCCTCGTGGATCACAACGGCATTCAGCCCACCCGCGTTGGCAAGCTGCCCTCTCAGCTCACATCCATCATGCAATTGTCCATCAACGTGCAGCGCCAGGTGGTGGAGGCGGCCCTGACCGGAA
>JALWTJ010000155.1 GCA_027082895.1 Hyphomicrobiales bacterium
GGGACCTTTTGCCGCCTGCATCCGCTTGATTCGCGGGAACAAAAGTGATTTGCTGACGCCGCGGGGGCAGTAACATCGTCCCTCCCGCTGCCTGACCGTGTCGGGAGGCGGGAGCAGTTGAGGGATAAATCACATGAAAAGCTTTTTCAGAGTCCTGCTGATCGGGGCCACGCTCGGCGTGACCACGCTCCTTGGAGTTGCCGGAGCGCTGGCAACACCGGTTGCGGCAACCACCGGCGTCAACGTAAGAAGCGGCCCGGGCAACACGTTCCGGGTTATCGATACGTTGCGGCGCGGCGAATTTGCCGAAGTGGTGGAGTGCGTTTCTTCCGGCTGGTGCCGGGTGGAACATGCCGGCCCCACCGGCTGGGTATACAGCCGCTATCTGGGCCCCCGCCCGGGTGCCGGCAACGGAAATGGCAATGGCGGACAGAATGGCGGCCAGGGCAGCAACCCGGCGCAACCAAACGCCAGCCAGGCCATTGCCTGTTTCTACACCGGACAGGGGTTCCGCGGCGAAAAGACCTGTTCCGGCGTGGGAACGTTCAACAATCTGGGCAAGTTCGACAACCGCATCCGCTCCTACCAGGTGTTTGGCGGGGCGCGGGTCGAGTTCTGCATCGGCCCCAACATGACCGGTTCGTGCTTTACCGGCTCCCGTTCCACCCCCACCCTTGGCGGACCACTGGACCGGCAGGCCTCGTCCCTGCGCATCTTCACGCTGGGCCAGCCCAACCCGGCCCCGTCCAATCCCGGACCCTCCAACCCGCCTCCTTCCAATCCGGGTGGTAACAGTGGGGGATCCAAGGGCAATGACTGTTCCTTCGGTCTGGTGATCGGACCCAATGGTCCCACCTTCTCCCTGACCTGCGGCAACAACCCGGTCATCCCGGGACAGGGAAACAATCAGGGCCAGAACGGCGGACAGAACAATGGTCAGGGCAACAACCAGGGCAATGCCAACCCGGGCAATGGGGGGCAGAATGGTGGACAGAACGGAAGTTCGGGTACCGCCCTGTTTGGTGACGACAGTTCCCCGTTTGCCGTCAATGGCCAGTGCAACGATCCGCGCTTCACGGGCCCGGGCATGGCTCCGCCACTGAACGCATCCAACATCCGTCGCGATGGCACCGACTGTGCCGACCTGTTCTACCGGGGCAAGATCCAGTTCAAGGATCCCAGCCAGGGGCCACAGCCTCCCGCCGGTTCGCTGGTGCGCTACAACATCATTTTCGGAGATGATTCGGGCACTACCGCCAACGACCAGGGGTGTGACGATCCGCGTTTCGAGGGACCGGGCACGGCCATGATGGGCCCCGAATTCATCTATCACGATGCTTCGGACTGTCTGGCGCAATATGAAAACGGGACCGCTTTCCTGAAGGCACCGGGCAATGCCGTTCCGCCACCGATCATTGCCAATCCGGGTGGTCAGCAGTCCGGACCGGGCAACAATGGTCAGGGGAATCCCAACCCGGGCAATGGGGGAATCGGTGTCCTCCTCGATTTCGGAGATGACAGTGGCACCTTCCCCGTGGACGGGGAATGCGACGATCCCCGCTTCACCGGGCCGGGCATGGCAGACGCTGGCACGTTGCGCCAGAGCAACGAGAAGCGCGATGCCACGGATTGCCAGAAACTGTTCAATCAGGGACAGGTCTGGCTGCCCAATCAGGGCAATGGTGCGCCGCAGCCACCGCAAAACGGAATGGCTCCTGCTTTCGGGGATGACAGCGGCACCTTCCCCGTGGATGGGGAATGCGACGATCCCCGCTTCACCGGGCCGGGCATGGCAGATGGTGGTACATTGCGCCAGAGCAACGTGATGCATGATGCCACGGATTGCGAGAACCTGTTCAACCGGGGGCAGGTGTGGCTGGATCCCCAGAGCAACAACGCACCGCCGCAACCGCCTTCGGGTTTCCAGGATTTCGGAGATGACAACGGCACTTTCCCGATGGACGGGGAATGCGACGATCCCCGCTTCACCGGGCCGGGCATGGCGGACCCCGCCACCCTGCGGCAGAGCAACGTCATGCACGATGCCACGGATTGCCGGGACCTGTTCCAGCAGGGCAAGATCAGCTTCTAGATCGTCCGGCACAGACAGAAAACGCCCGGCACCGGATCGCCGGGCGTTTTTCATGCGCAGGCTGAAATGGCCCGATTTTGGAACGTGTGCAAATATGTCAGCGCGGGGTGTTCAGACGGGTTCGTGCCTTTCCGTCCGAATCAAAATTTCCTGGATCCAGCCAGCCTTCATAGATCGGTCTGAGCATCTGCCAGTCCTCATGCAGCATGGCAAACCAGGCCGTATCCCGGTGGGCACCCTTGACGATCATATGATGGCGGAACAGGCCCTCAGACCGGAACCCGAAGCGGCGGGCGGCGGCTTTTGACGGATCGTTCCTGTCGTCGCATTTCCATTCCAGCCGGTTGTACTGCAAATGGTCGAACACATGGCAGGCCGTCAGGTAGAAGGCCTCCGTGGCAACAGCCGTGCGGGATATTCCGCGCCCCCACAGCACCGATCCCAGTTCCACGCACCGATGGGCCGGCGCCACCCGCATCAGGGCCTGACGCCCCCCGCAGCGGCCCGTGGCACGATTGATCACGGCAAAGAAAAGGGGATCCGTGCCCGATGCGCGCCGGATGATCCAGTCCCTGAGGGCGGCGACACTTTCCGGGGGATGCTCGAAGAAGAACCGGAACAGGTCCCCACGCCCATCCTTTGCGCCGGCGAGGGAAGTGGCCTCGAACAAAGCCTCGGCATGGTCGGGTACAAGAGGCTCCAGACGGCAATGATGCCCGCTCAGGGTAACAGGCCCGGGGGCCGTTGTGGCCGGATCGGTGCGGGACATCAGGCGGGGAGTTCCTCCTGCTCCCGGATATTGCGCAGCCCTTCCCTGTAGGTGGGAAACAGCAGTTCGATCCCGAGGGCCTTCTTGATCCGGGCATTGGAGACCCGCTTGTTGTCCATGTAGAACTGGCGGGCAAAATCGGAGAGTTCCGCTTCCTCGAACGGTATTTCGGGAGGGGGATCCACACCCAGCAGCTCCGCGGCAAATGTCACCAGATCCTGGGGAGGCGCGGGCTCATCATCTGTCAGGTTGAAGGTGCCATCCAGACGCTGACTCATGGCGAGGGCGGTAACCCGGCCAATGTCGGCCACATGCACCCGGTTGAAGACCTGCCCCTTCTTGATGATGCGATGGGCCACGCCGTCCCGCAGCTTGTCCAGGGCCGACCGGCCCGGACCATAGATGCCCGCAATGCGAAAGATGCACAGGGGAACCTGACGCTGGCGCGCATAGTCGCGCCACTGGTCCTCTACCTGAAGGCGGACACTGGCCCTCTCGTCGGCCACGGCAAGGTCGGCCGTTTCATCAATCCAGGCACCGTTGGAATTGTCATAGACGCCGACGGAGGAAAAATAACACAGCCATTCCAGATCCGCGATCCGGTCCAGATCCTGGCGATGGTGGGCCAGCACGGGGCATTGCCCGTTGGTGGGGGGAATGGACAATATCACGCGGCTGGAACGCACCAGGTCCGCTGCCAGCATCAAACCCGGCGCCCGGCCGTCAAAGGCGTGGGAACGCACCCCGATCCGCCCCAGTTCCTCGGCACGGGAACGGGAACGGGTGGTGCCGAATATGGCGGCATCCTCGTCAATGATCTCGCGAATCGCCAGCGCCGTCGCCTGGGAAGAAAATCCCATGCCGAAGAAAAAAACGTTCATCCACCCGCGCCTTCGCCACTCAGCCCCGTGCCGGGAACAGGCCAACAAATCCGCCTTTACCCGCACTTCGTCCCCGGACAGACCTCACCATCACGGCGACTCACCTGCCCATTCCAGTATTACCCCGCGGTCGGATTCTAGCAGTTTATGGCGCTGACGCAAATGTTCAAATGTTTCGGGGGGTGCCAGGGACGCCAATGCCCACACGGCGCTGCCCCGCACCACCGGGTCGGGGTGATCCAGCAGGGGAATGACATGGGGGAGAAGGCCGGGATCATCGGAGTTTGCCGCACATATCAACGTGTTGCGCAAAAACCGGGCATGGCCCAGCCGGCGGACGGGGGAGCCGGAAAAGGTGCTTCTGAAGCGGGCATCGTCCATGTCCAGCAGGTGCGACAGGGGAGGAAGCGTCAATTCATCGCGGGCATGGAAACGGCTCTGGCGGGCCTTTCGCGCAAACTTGTTCCACGGGCACACGGCCAGGCAGTCATCACAGCCGAAGATGCGGTTGCCCATGGGGCGGCGAAAGGCGCGGGGGATCGGCCCGTGATGCTCATTATTGTAATAGGCAAGGCATTTTCGGGCATCCAGCCGATAGGGGGCAGGAAAGGCGGAGGTGGGGCAAATATCCAGGCAGGCGGTGCATGAACCGCAATGCCGGGCATGTTCGGCATCGGGAGGCAGGGGGATGGAGCAGTAGATTTCCCCGAGAAACAGCCATGCTCCGTGGCGCCGCGATGTCAACACCGTGTTCTTTCCCTGCCAGCCGATGCCCGCGCTCTCGGCCAGGGGCTTTTCCATGACCGGGGCGGTATCGACAAAGACCTTGACCTGGCAGTTGCCGCGGCTGGCCAGCAGGCCGGCAACCTCCTTCAGCCGCCCCTTGATCAGGGAATGGTAATCCCGGTTGCGGGCATAGACCGAAATGTTGCCACGGTCCCTGCGTGCAAGATCGGGAAGGGGATCATGGCCGGGGGCATAGCTCATGGCCAGAACGATCACCGACCGGACGCCGGGCCACAGGTCGGCCGGGCTGGCGCGCCTTTTGCGGGTTTCGAACATCCAGTCCATGCCCGCGTGCCAGTTATTTTCCAGCACACCATTCAGCTTTTCCGGCAGGTCAGGCCGGGCGGACGCATCCGCTATGCCAAAGACATCAAATCCCAGGTGGCGGGCCCGCTTCTCTATCAGGGCGCGCAAGGGGGCACCGGCCATTCCCGAAGCCGAAGGAGATGGAGGCCCCATCGCGCTCAGAAATCAAGATTGGCATAGTTGGCAGAAGCCGGCATGGAACGCAGCCGATCCGCCAGCAGGGGACGAAAGGCGGGCCGGGATTTCATGCGGGCATAAAAGTTCCGGGTCTCCCCGACACTGTTCCAGTCCACGTCGCCCAGATAATCCAGGCTGGACAGATGGGCGGCAAGGGCAAAATCGGACAGGCTCATCTCCTCACCCGCCGTCCAGGTGCGGGAGGCCAGAATCCAGTCAAAGTAACGCAGATGCTCGGCCAGATTGGTCTTTGCCGCCCGCAATACGGCCGTGTCCGGCGTCCCCTCGGCGCATTCCCGCTTGCCGATCTTTTCTTCCAGCAGGTAGCGGGTCACCTCATCGTTCATCTTGAACAGTACCCATTCGAGCAGTCGCCACATTTCCGATCGCAAAACCGGATCGGGCGGAAGCAGACCGACCACGGACGCAGGAGCGAAATTCTGCTCCACGAAATGAATGGCAGCCAGGGGGCCGACAACGGGATTTTCCGCCGAATCGAACAGAACCGGAAGGGTTGCGGCGGGGGAAAGAGCGGTAAAGGCGGGTTCCCGCTTCCAGGGGGACACCTGTTCCATTTCCAGCGGCACACCATATTCGGCGCACATGAGTCGAATCATCCGGGAGGACGGGTCCAACCGGTGATGCAGGAATCTCGTCATCAGGCATATCCCTTTTTCGGAACGGATCATCCCGGCACCCGCAAAAGCCTTGTTGGCGCGGGCGCCCAAATCGGTTTAAGAACCAACGGCAACAATCTGGAGATGTTTTGAACATGGATCAAGGTATTTTTGTGCCCCTGGTGCTGGGTCTGCTGGAAGGCCTCACGGAGTTTCTGCCGGTTTCCTCCACCGGGCACCTGTTGCTGGCCGGGCATTTTTTCGGCCTCACCCAGCCCGCGACCTTTGTCGTGCTGATTCAGCTGGGGGCCATCCTGGCCATTGTCACCGTCTATTTTTCCAGGCTGCTCGGCCTGCTCATCGATGCCCTGAAGGGCAAGCCTTACGCCCTGAAATTTGCGCTGAACGTGTTGCTGGCCTCCATTCCGGCGGGGCTGGCGGGGGTACTGGCCCATGATTTCATCCAGACGGTCCTTTATTCCAGTGCCACCACCATCTGCGTCATGCTGCTGGTGGGGGGTATCATCCTGCTGATCGTGGACCGGCTGCCGCTCACGCCACGCTATACGGACATCTATACATATCCCTGGCACCTGAGCCTGATCATCGGCTTTTTCCAGATGCTGGCGCTGGTGCCCGGCGTGTCCCGCTCGGGGGCAACGGTCGTGGGCTCCCTGCTGTTCGGCACCGACAAGCGCTCGGCCGCCGAATTCACCTTCTTCATCGCCCTGCCGATCATGACCGGGGCCTTCGCCTATGATTTCTACAAGAGCCGCGACCTGATCCTTGGCGGCGATGTGGGGCTGAACATTGCCATCGGTTTTGCGGCAGCCTTCGTGGCCGGCACGCTGGTGGTGCGCCACCTGCTGGACTTCGTGTCCCGGCACGGATTCGGCTTCTTCGCCTGGTGGCGCATTCTTGTCGGAGGAGCAGGCCTGCTCGCCATCTGGCTGCTGTAGCGGCACCGCAGGACAGATTTTTCCAGATTGCGCCGCCGGAAAAATGTCGTACCCCCGAAGCCGTATTTTTTGGACAGCTCTTTCAGCCCCCGGCATGGGAACGAACAGGCAAACCGTGTAACATGGCGTGCATCATCCATGCCGTTATCACGAGGAAAAGATTGATGAAACTGGATTCCCTGGCCCTGCACCATGGTTATGACTCAGAAGAAACAACCAAGGCGGCGGCCGTTCCCATCTACCAGACGACCTCCTACACCTTCGACAATACCCAGCACGGGGCGGACCTGTTTGACCTGAAGGTGGCGGGCAATATCTATACCCGCATCATGAACCCCACCAGTTCGGTGATCGAACAACGATTGGCGGCCATGGAAGGGGGCGTCGGAGGACTGGCGGTCGCCTCGGGAATGGCAGCCATCCACTATGCCATCCAGACGATCACCGGAACGGGGGAGAACATCGTATCCACCTCCCAGCTCTACGGGGGCACCTACAACCTGTTCAGGCATTCCTACCCCCGCCAGGGCATTGAAGTACGCATGGCCTCCCATGACGATTTCGCGCAATTAGACAAGCTGATCGACGACAAGACACGGGCCGTATTCTGCGAGAGCATCGGCAATCCCGCCGGCAACGTGGTGGATCTTGAGAAACTGGCCGACATCGCCCATGGCCACGGGGTGCCCCTGATCGTGGACAACACGGTTGCCACCCCCTATCTGTGCCGCCCGTTTGACCTTGGGGCCGACATCGTGGTGCATTCCCTGACCAAGTATATTGGCGGGCACGGTACCTCCATCGGCGGCATGATCGTTGACAGCGGACGCTTTGACTGGGCAGCCCATAAAGACCGGTTCGCGGTTCTGAACGAGCCGGACCCCTCCTATCATGGCGTCGTTTATACCGAGGCTCTGGGTGAAGCGGCCTTTATCGGGCGGGCACGGGTGGCGCCGCTGCGCAATACGGGGGCGGCCCTGTCACCCTTCAATGCCTTCCTGGCCCTGCAGGGGCTTGAAACCCTGGGGCTGCGGATGGAACGGCACTGCAACAATGCACTGGCGGTGGCCAAGTGGTTGCAGGACCATCCCAAGGTCACCTGGGTGAACTATGCCGGGCTGGCGGACAGCCCCTATCACGAGGTGGCGAAGCGTATCACCGGGGGCAAGGCGTCGGGCATTCTCAGTTTCGGTATCAAGGGGGGCGAGGAGGCGGGTGCCCGCTTCATTGACAAGCTGGAAATGATCCTGCGGCTGGTCAATATCGGGGATGCGAAATCCCTTGCCTGCCATCCGGCCAGCACCACCCACCGGCAGCTGAACGAAAAAGAACTGGAAACGGCCGGGGTTTCAAAGGATCTGGTCCGCCTGTCGATCGGCATCGAGCATGTGGACGACATCATTGCAGACCTGGATCAGGCACTGGCCGCGGCCTGAACCCCGAACCGGCAAAAAGGGGGCGCCCCGTGCCCCCTCACCCGTTCTGTTTCCCCTGCCCGCCCGGGAGCCGCATCTGGAAACAGCCCGCGCCCGGCATCCGGCATGAAAACGGCAATTTGCAGCAATTCCGGCAGAAACCGTCAGGCCTTGACCGGTTCGAACTGGCCGTGGGGACGGAAGCGCCACATGTAGGTGGGCAGGATGGCTTCCATGGTCTCCGGCTCGATGCCAAAGGCGGCGAGGGTCCGCCGGTCGGCCACTGCCCCCTCGGAAACGATCATGTCCGAATTCCAGCGGTTGACCAGGTCCACCGTCAGCCAGGGGTTGGGCACCCATTGCACGAAAGACGCCTTGAGGCGGGCAAGGGAAGCGGGAACCTTCAGGCGGATCCGGTTGCGCTGGGTGACCTGAAGGGTCAGATCGATCAGTTCGGACATGGTGCGGACATCGGCGCCGCCCAACTCGTAGATACGCCCGGCGCGCACACGCCCGTTCACGGCCCGGGCCACCGCCTCGGCCACATCAACAACAAACACGGGCTGCTGGCGATGGTCGGCTCCAATCACCGGCATGAAGGGGAACATCTGGGCCCAAGTACCGAAACGGGTGAAAAACTGGTCGTTCTCGCCAAACATGGCGCCCGGCCGCAGGATGATGGCACGCGGGTACGCTTCAAGCACCGCCTGGTCGCCCAGGGCCCGGGAAACAAGGTCCGCACTGGCGGATTGTGTATCGGCCCCCAGTTCCGATATGTGAATGAGGGAGGGAACCCCCGCAGCAGCAGCGGCCTTTGCGACATTTTGTGCACCGCGTGTGTGCACGGCCCGGAAACGCTGACGGCCGGATTCGTACCAGATGCCGGCCAGGTTGACCACGCAGGCAGCACCCTTGACCGCCCGGGCCACGGATTCGGCATTGCGCACATTTACCTGCACAAGGGCAATCTGGCCCACGCTACCCAAGGGCAGCAGATGCCCGGCCAGGTCGGGGCGGCGTACGCCGATGCGCATGCGGAAGCCCTGCCGGGCCAGCTTCTGCACCAGGTGGGAGCCGACAAGACCGGATCCGCCAATGATGGTAATCAGTTGCGGGTCGCCGGTGGGAGTGGTTGCGTGGGGCATGAAAGTTCTCCGGGTGGGATTGTCCGGGGCGGGTTCACGGACAAAGCCATGCCCGTGAGGCCCGATATCTGTTACCCATTCGCCCGGGCCTTGTCGAGGGGCAAAGGGAAGCAGGAGAGACAAATTTCACTTTTGCTCACCGGGGGAATTGACAAGCGCTGCGCTGCGCCCTAGTGAACGGCGTCGAATACGCCCCGACAGTTTGCCCAGGTGGCGGAATTGGTAGACGCGCTAGCTTCAGGTGCTAGTTTCTGTATGGAAGTGGAGGTTCGAGTCCTCTCCTGGGCACCATTGTCCCGATTGACATTCTTTCATTTGCACACGCCGCGTTCCGCTTTGCGAGATGGTTGACAAACGGGGTTCGCGGTTCAACGCATCTCTTTGGGAATGTGGACCGGAACAACATGGCATTTCTGAACGCTGCCATCGTTTTTCGGATTCTTGACTTCTTGCAAACGTTCACCGGTGCGCGTGCTTCGGGCGCGCGTTGCTGCAACGCTGCAACGGCAGGTCCGGCTTCTATGTTTCACACAGGTCTGAGCGTGTGATGAACCGTTTGCCCCGGCCATTGTCCAATGAAAACATGCCCCCCTGCCCATTGACTACATCGATGGTCAGGCGCGTGTGCTTCCATTTTTCATACTGGGCGGCCCCGATATAAAAAGGCATGCCGCCGATCTCGCCCATCTGCACATCATGGTCAGCAATGATCAAATCACCTTCGGCGTAACACATGGGCGCAGACCCGTCGCAACACCCGCCGGACTGGTGAAAAATCACCGGCCCGTGCTCTGCAACAATTTCCCTGATAAGCTGCAGGGCTGCCTCGGTTGCCTGAACTTGTTCTGCCACCTTCATCTCCCGGAATCAAAAGGGGCGCAGTCATTCCGCGCCCCTATCCTAGACCTGTGCTCAGAAGAAACCAAGCTTGTTCGGATTATAGCTGACCAGAAGGTTCTTGGTCTGCTGGTAATGATTGAGCATCATCAGGTGGTTTTCGCGCCCAACGCCAGACTGCTTGTAACCACCGAAGGCCGCATGGGCCGGATACGCATGGTAACAATTGGTCCAGACACGGCCTGCCTTGATGGCCCGCCCCATACGATAGGCCCGGTTCATGTCGCGGGTCCAGACACCGGCACCAAGACCATAAAGTGTATCATTGGCGATCTCCAAGGCCTCTTCATCCGTCTTGAAGGTGGTGACCGAAAGAATCGGACCGAAGATTTCCTCCTGGAAAATCCGCATGTTGTTTGTACCCTTGAACACGGTTGGCTGAATATAGTAGCCGCCGGAAGGGGTTTTCCCGGACTGAACCGGACCACCACCAATCAGCACTTCAGCGCCTTCCTTGCGCCCGATATCAATGTAGGACATGATTTTTTCGAACTGCTCCTGGGAAGCCTGTGCACCAACCATGGTGTTCATGTCGAGGGGATCCCCCTGAGCGATGGCTTCAATGCGCTCAATGCATTTTTCCATGAATGCGTCATAGATATCTTCGTGAATCAGGGCGCGACTCGGGCAGGTGCATACCTCCCCCTGGTTGAAAGCAAACAGCACGAGACCTTCGATCGCCTTGTCCAGAAAGGCATCATCGGCATCCATGATGTCCTTGAAGAATATGTTGGGTGATTTTCCACCCAGTTCCACCGTGCTGGGAATGATGTTGGCCGCCGCATACTGCATGATCAGACGACCGGTCGTTGTCTCGCCGGTGAACGCAATCTTGGCAATGCGGGTACTGGAAGCGAGGGGTTTGCCCGCTTCGAGCCCAAACCCGTTCACGATGTTCAGCACACCGGGAGGCAACAGGTCCGCAATCAGTTCCATCAGTACAAGAATGGAAGCGGGTGTCTGTTCCGCCGGCTTCAGAACCACGCAATTGCCAGCGGCCAAGGCAGGCGCCAGTTTCCAGGCCGCCATCAGGATGGGAAAGTTCCACGGAATGATCTGACCCACGACACCCAGCGGTTCATGGAAATGATAGGCCACCGTATCCTCGTCAAGCTGGCTCAGGGAACCTTCCTGGGCGCGAATGACACCCGCAAAGTAGCGGAAATGATCAACGGACAGGGGAATGTCTGCAGCCGTCGTTTCACGAATGGGCTTTCCATTGTCCCAGGTTTCCGCCTCAGCCAGCAGGTCCAGATTGTCTTCGATCACCTGTGCGATTTTGTTGACAATCAGTGAACGTTCGGCAACGGAAGTCGCTCCCCAGGCATCCTTTGCAGCATGTGCCGCATCGAGTGCCAATTCAATGTCCTTGTGATTGGAACGTGGAACCTGACAAAGAACCGACCCGTTCACTGGCGTCGTGTTGTCAAAGTATTTGCCGTCGACAGGCGGTACCCACTTGCCGCCGATATAGTTTTCATACTTTTCCTTGAATGTGAAAGCCATTGGGTTTTCCTCCTCTGGTTAAATTGAGGAAGCAATGGTGGATGCACGGGGAAACTCCGTCACCTGCTCGTCGGCGGATCTACACGAGAAATGTCGCAAACTTGCGACACATGACAGGGTTAATATCCTTTTCGCGGAACGTTTCTCACGAGGTGTACTTCCGGAAGATACGGCAAGTGCAACGGAAAACCTGTTTCAGCAGTCGATCTTGAGATATTTGATCTTTCGATGCAGCGTGGCGCGACTGACGCCCAAGGCCCTGGCTGCTGCTGAAACATTGCCATTCTGCCGAGCCAGGGCCTGAAGAATCGTGCGCCGCCCGGCCTGAGAATACTGGCTCGCATCGTTGACCTGCTGGCCATAGAGCAGGCTCAACGGCAACGGCTTTTTCAGATCATCATCATTCAGGCCAAACAGGCGCCGTGCCGCCCGCGTGGCTCCAACCACCATGTCGTCCCGGTCCACAGCCACCAGCGAAACCCCTTGCTGGCCACAATGTGCTCTTCCGAAGTCCTGGGGTGCGTTGGCCAACACGATCCGTGCATCACTGAACTTGTATTCAAAATGCGCCGCCTCGATCTGGCGCGCTGCATCCAACACCGTCATGGAAACCAGACGGGAAAAGCCGGCACTCATGTCGGAGCGACACGAAGAGACATCAAGCACCGCTATCAGGTTTCCTTCATGATCGAAGATTGGCGCGGCCGAACAGGACAGCCCGGTATTCTTTACATGAAAATGCTGGTCCATGTGGATGGTGAGCGCGCGTTCTTCAACAATGCTGGTACCAATCCCGTTGGTCCCTTCATGGCTTTCACTCCATACCGTTCCGGTCCATAAACCCCATTCCTTGAAGGTCACGTCATCACCGGCGGCCCCGCGCCGATCCACCGGTATACCATTTCTGTCCGCCAGCAAGACACAGCAACCATCGCACCCCACCGCCTGATAAAGTCGGTCAAGGCTGGTTTGCGCCGTGTCTACAAGTGGTCCGAGCCGCTCACAGGCCTGTTTGAACTCATCAGCGGACAATCGGTGGGGAGCATGGGTTCGGCACGGCTCGAGCCGGTGCACATTTGCCGAACGCTGCCAGGATGCCGCGACAAAGTCATGGGCGGCGACATCGGCCTGCAGCGCCCGATCGATCTTTTCTTCGTGATGCTTTGCTGTTTGCATTCATGCTCCCCGGGCACATGAAACATCCGACGCTCTCTTGTCACCCGACATTTGCCGGCAAAGGCCGATCTGTCATGTGAAAACCCTGTCCAACAATACCCGATCATCCCCTGCCATCAAGTCCGGCGCTGTCCGCCGATCCAGCCGAGTCGAAAAAACGGCAGGGGAGCGTTCCGGAAGTGATGGTCCCGCATCCATGTTTTCCCGCAGCGTTTCCGTGGCAATACCGTACGTTACTTTCACATAGAACGTTTCATTCCTTGCCCGAAATGCTCTTGCTATCCCCCTCAAGGGGCCGGTAGCAGGATGGTTCAAACCGGGGGCGGCAGATCACCAGGAATATCAGGTCATCCGGGCCGGTATTCCGGATGCGCTGGGGATGATCGGGGGCAATGGCCACGCAGTCACCGGCCTTTACGGGAAAGGCAGGGGCAGTGCCATCGTCCATTTCGCCCGTTCCCTTCTCGATCAGATAAGTCTCGGCGGTTCCCATAAGGCAATGCAGTTCGGTGGTTACTCCTCTCTCCACCCGGCAGCGGGCAATGGAGAGGTCGGGGGAGGCAGAATCGTTGAGAATCTCGTCAATATGGCAGCGTTCACGGGTAAAGAACGCGGCTGAATTATTACGGCCTATCCTGGTCAGCATACGGTAATTCCCTGAAAACAAATGAATAACCGAAATTCTACATTGTCAAACACGGCTCTGTCGATATATCAATTGAGCCGGGTTGGAACGTGACACGCCAAACCGGGGGGCCGCATGCTTGTTGTCAAGAACGCCACGATTGTTACCTGTAATGCGAACCACGCGGTCATCGAAAAAGGTGCGCTCGTGGCCCGGGGCGGTCGGCTGACCTTCGTGGGAAAGCAACAGGATCTGCCCCCCCATGGGGGCGCCCAGATCCTTGATGCCAAGGGTGATATCATCATGCCCGGGCTGATCAACATGCATGCCCATTGCGGGGACAGCCTGTTTCGCGGGCTGGTGGAAGACCTGCCTCTTGAACCATGGCTGCAAACGGTCTGGAAAGCGGAAGCGGCCATTCTTGGCAGCCGGGAAAACTGCGCCCTTGGTACCCGACTGGGCATTGCCGAACTGCTTCTGGGCGGTGTCACCTGTGTCATGGACATGTTCTGGCATTGCGAGACAGGCTTCGAGGCGGCGCGGGAGGCCGATATTCGCTGGGCATCAGGGGAAATCTTCTTCGACATGCCCGGCATGGACGGCTATCAGAGTGCGGACCGGCCGGAACGGGCAAGAGCCATGTTCGCACAGCATGATGAACTGGTGGGCGTTCTGCCCCACGGCACTTATACGGTTGGCCCGGAAAACCTGAAGCTGGCACGGGACATCAGCCGCCAGCACGGGGGATTCTTCTGTACCCATGCGGCTGAAACAGCACAGGAGCAAGCCATTATCCGGAAAAGATATGGCAGAAGCGTGCTTCACCACCTGCATGATCTGGACCTTCTGGGCGCCTCAACGGTTCTGGCCCATTGCGTGCATGTGGATGACAGTGAAATCGGGCTCATGGCGGAAACGGGCACCCATATGGTGCACAACCCCATGTCCAACCTGAAGCTGGCGTCCGGATTTGCACCGGTTCCGGAAATGCTGGCGGCGGGAATCAACGTAACCCTTGGCACGGACGGCCCGATCAGCGGCAACGACATGGACATGTGGCTCGCCATGCGCCTGGCAGCCACCCTGCACAAGGCCCGTTCGGGGGATGCAACCGCCGTTTCCACCCGACAGGTCCTGCACATGGCCACCCTTTGCGGAGCAAGTGCCCTTGGTGCAGAAAAAGACCTTGGATCCCTTGAAAAAGGCAAGCGGGCTGACTTTATACGAGTCGAGACGGGGAGCGTTCATGCGCTGCCCCTGTTCGATGCGATCACCCACCTTGTCTATTCCACCAACCGGCAGGACGTCCGGGATGTCTTTGTTGGTGGCCGGCGGGTCGTGCACGACCGCAAGATTACCACCCTAGACACCGACAAACTGAAAGAGAAGATCAAGCAGCTTGTGCCGGACATTGCGGCGAGCCTGAAAGAACAATAATGAAAAACAATTTTTCCCAACGCCTGAAAACGGCCATGGACAGCATCCGTGCGCAAACCGACCTGAAGGCCGATCTGGCCATCGTCATTGGCAGTGGCCTGCAATCCGTGCTGGATCAGGTCACGGTCGCGCACCGGATCCATTATTCCGACATTGCCGAGTTTCCGGTCTCCAGCGCCCCCTCCCACGCAGGCGAACTGATCTTTGGCACTCTGGCGGGACGCGACGTGGTGGCCATGAACGGCCGGGTGCATCTTTACGAAGGGCACAGTTCGGATGACATCGTTCTGCCCATCTATGCCCTGGCACAACTGGGTGCACAAACCGTGGTGATTACCAACGCTTCGGGGGGGCTGCGGGCGGACCTGAACATCGGTGTGCCGGTGCTGATTGCGGACCAGTTGAACTTTACCGGGCAACACCCCCTTGCCGGGCCGAACGATAATGAACTGGGAAAGCGTTTTCCGGACATGTCACGGCTGTACGACCGGCAATTGCGCGACATGGCGCGAAAGGTTGCCCAGGACATGGGGGACCGGCTGGCATCGGGCATCTATGCTGCCATCCATGGCCCCGAATTCGAAACCAATGCGGAACGCCGTTTCCTGCGCATGGCGGGGGGGGACATGGTGGGCATGTCTTCAGCGCTTGAAGCTGCCGCGGCCCGGCATGCGGGCATGCGGGTGCTGGGGTTTTCGGTGATTACCAACTCGGCAACAGGGGGGCCGGAACAGCAACCGGATTCCATCGAGGAAGTACTGGAAAATGCCGGTATCGGAGCACCAGTCGTGGAAAAGGTGATCATTGAAATGGTTCGACGGGACCTGCTGTGATACTGGATGGCCGATCAGCGCTGGTCACGGGAGCGTCCGGACCCATCGGCCGGGCAATCGCCGATTTGCTGGCGGAAAACGGCGCGCGGGTGGTGCTGCACTACCGCACGACTCCCCCGGAAAACACGGGCAAAAACATGGCCAGCGTTCCGGCCGACCTGACGCTTGCCGGTTTTGAAGAGGCACTTCTTGCGCAGGCCCGAGAAATGGCCGGACCGCTGGACATCCTCGTCAACTGCGCCGCCGAACAGGCACTCCAAGGATTTTCGAACCCGCCGGATGGGGGAATCGCCCGCCTGTTGCGGATCAACGTGACGGCGGTTGATGTGCTGTCACGGGCCTTTGTTCGACAGGTGCCGGCTTCGGCCCGCTCCGCGGCGATTCTCAACATCTCTTCCATCGAGGCACAGCTTCCCGCTGCCGGTCATGCGCAATATGCCGCTTCCAAGGCAGCCCTTGATTCCCTGACGCTCAGTCTTGCCCGCGAATTCGGCCCCAAGGGCATACGCACCAACGGTATTGCACCGGGCCTGATCGACCGGGAGGGACTGGAAGACGCCTGGCCCGAGGGCGTTGCCCGATGGAAAAAGCACTGTCCGGCAGGGCGGCTGGGGACACCACGGGACGTGGCCGCGGCAGCCCTGTTTCTGGTGTCCGAAGATGCGGCATGGATCAACGGGGCAACGTTGCGGGTGGATGGGGGCATGCTGGCGACCGGTATTTTTTGACACCCTGGGGCGGCATTCGCCTTCTTCGCCCGGTGCCCCTCCCAAGCGCCTTAACGCAGCAATTCGCGCAATCGGTAATAGAACATGCCCAGGGCCACGATCTGGCTCCCCCAGCTTCCGGGCAGGGGAAGAGAAACGTGGCGTACCCGCTCAAAAATGTCGAACTGTTCCATCTCTCCCCTTATGGCATGGGCCATGATCTCGCCCACGATGTGGGACAGGGCAATGCC
The DNA here is from genome assembly GCA_027082895.1 of Hyphomicrobiales bacterium. Lineage (GTDB taxonomy): Bacteria > Pseudomonadota > Alphaproteobacteria > Rhizobiales > Devosiaceae > DROE01. Next base: position 16,580 of record JALWTJ010000155.1, read on the forward strand.
GTGGCCCGAATAGCCCTGGGCGTAATAGACATTGTCCGACAATTTTCCCAGCAGGGGAATGCGGTTGAGCACGATACCATCCAGCCCGGTCCATTGGTACTGGATGGCAACCCCCTTCAGGCGGGGGAAGGTACGCTCCATGGCCGGGCGCAGCTGGGCGGCCACCTGCCTCAGATTGTGGCCCGAATAGCTGGTGCCACCGCCAAACAGCAGCCGGTTGTCGGCAGTAAGGCGGTAATAGTCCAGCACGAAACGTGAATCATACACCGCCAGATCCTGCGGGTTGATGCGGGTGGCGGTGGCCCGTCCAAGGGGGACGGTGGCCATGTTGGCCAGGGAGGCGGGGAACATGCGCCGGGCCAGTTTCTTCCTCTCCAGATGGTGATAGGCGTTTCCCGCCAGCAAAACCGCATCGGCCTGAACCTGTCCATGCGCCGTCCGGACGAGGGGGTGCGCGGCGTGCACGATCTCGTCAACCCGCGAGCCTTCGAATATGAGAGCGCCACGCGCGCGCGCGGCCTCGGCCTCGCCCAGACACAGATTAAGGGGGTGCAGGTGCATGTTCCTCTTGTTCAGAAGGCCCCCGCAATAAAGGTCCGTTTCCAGATAGTCCCCCATCCGGTCGGCGGGAACAAGTTGAAGCTGGTCCCCCATCCCCCGGCGCTGCCCCATTTCGAACGTGGCCTGCAATTCATCCATATGGGCCGGTTTGAGTGCTGTCTGCATGTGCCCGAATTTCAGGTCACAGGCGATGCGATACCGTTCAACCCTCTGGCGGATGATGTCATGGCCCCGCCAGCGCAGGTTCCAGACGAATTCGTCGGCCTGCTTGCCGATCGTGTTGCGAAACTGGCGGGCCATGGCCGTGTCGCCGGACAGGGAACCGGTCACCTGTCCGCCGTTTCTCCCCGTGGCGCCCCAGCCGATCCGGTTGGCCTCCAGCACCGCCACCCGGTAGCCCTTTTCGGCCAGTTCCAGGGCTGTTGAAACACCGGTGAAGCCGCCACCGATGATGGCCACGTCAACCTGCACCTCGCCCTTGAGAGTGGGGAACGGAGGCGCCGGATTGGCCGATGCCGCATAATATGTCGGGGCGTGGGACTTCACGAAATCTTCCCCGTACAAGGCACAACAACTCCTTCGTCGGCCAGTACCTTTTTGCCGGCCTGCCCGATACCGTCGCGGATATCGGCCTCGATGGCTGTTTGCAGAGCCTGCGGGTCGCGGGCCGAAAGGGCGGACAGAATTTCCTTGTGCCGGTCGATCTGATAGGTATCCATCACGGTGCGGATCAACTGGCGCTGGAAGGGGCCCAGTTGCAGCCACACGGACTGGATCTGGGGCATGACCGCCTGGTGATGATTGGCGGTGTAAAGGCGCTCGTGAAAACTCTGGTTCAGTACCGTGAGCAGGTCATACTGGCCCCGGGCCACAGCTTCATCCATGCGATCATCCAGAACCGACATGTCCCGGATCAGGATATCGGAGACATAGGGCAGCGCCCGCCGGGCGGCGAGACGTTCCAGGCAGATGCGCAGCAGAACCAGTTCTTCGAATTTTCCGGCCGTTATGCGAGGCACGATAATGCGACGGTTGCCCAGCACCTCAAGTGCATTTTCCGAACTGAGGCGGCGCAGGGCCTCGCGGATGGGGGTGGGGGAAATGCCCATATAGGCAGCAAGGGCGCGAATTTTGAGGGACGTGCCCGGCTTGACAGCCCCCAGCATCAGAGCATTGCGCAGCCGGAAATAGACATATTCGTGGATAGTCATGTGGTGATGGCGGGGAATATCGGGGATGGAAAAGGCCGGTTCGGTGCCATTGCCGGTGCTGGTCATGTTCCCCCTTCCTCCCCCTTTTGCGGACCCAACCCGCACATCTCTGGCACGAAACGGAACCCGTGAACAAGAGGGCTACATTGACTTGCTCGCGTCAAAAGATATATCATTTGAAAAAAGATATCACAAATTACGGGCGCCGGGAACATCTCAAAATGCCGCAGATCACCCCAAAGGAATGGCGACGGACCCATCCTGACGTGGGCCATGTGCTGGCCGCGACCGTGGACCTGAACGGTGTCTGGCGGGGCAAGCGGGTTCCCGTGGCGGATCTGGAAAAGGTGCTTGACGGTGGCCTGCGCCTTCCCCTGTCGGTCAGTGGCGTGGATATCTGGGGTGAGGATATCGCCGGCAGCAAGCTGGTTTTCGAACAGGGGGACGTGGACGGTATTTGCCTGCCGACGGGGCGGGGCATCGTGCCGGTCAACTGGACGCGCACCCCGACCGCCCTGGTTCCCCTGTGGCTGGCACGGGAAGACGGCACGCCCTTTGATGGTGATCCGCGGCGGGCGCTGGATGCCATCTGCCAGCGTTACCGGGAACGCGGACTGACGCCGGTGGTGGCCATGGAACTGGAATTCTACCTGGTGGACCGGCAGACAGCCCCCCTTGTCCCGCCCCTTTCCCCGGTGACCGGGGAACGGCTGTTCAAGACCGATGTGCTGTCCATCGACGAGCTTGAACAGTTCGAAACCTTCCTGGATCGGGTCAATGGTGCCTGCGCTGAACAGGGCATCGAAGTGGACATGGCCATTTGTGAAAACGGGCCCGGCCAGTTCGAGGTCAACATGCGCCATCTGCCCGACCCGTTGCGGGCGGCGGATGACGCGGTGCTTTTCAAGCGCCTCGTGCACGGGGTGGCCCAGCAATGCGGGTTTGCCGCCACCTTCATGGCCAAGCCGTTCGGGCAGCATTCGGGCAGTGGCTGTCATGTGCATTTTTCCCTGCTGGACAGGGATGGGGCCAATATGTTTGACGATGGCAGCGCCACGGGGTCGCACCACCTGCAGCACGCGGTGGCGGGCCTGCTGGAAACCATGGCGCCCGCCTTTCTGACCTTTGCCCCCCATTTCAATTCCTATCGCCGGTTCCAGGCCAACAGCCACGCGCCGACCCATGCCCGATGGGGCCATGAAGCGCGCCACGCCGCCATCCGCATTCCGGCGGGAGATGCGCGGGCGCGCCGGATCGAACACCGGGTAGCGGGGGCCGATGCCAACCCCTATCTGGTGCTGGCCAGCATTCTGGGGGGCGCCCTTTGGGGGCTGGAAAAGAAAAAACTGCCGCCACCGGCCCTTTCGGAAACGGGGGGAACGGACGAGGCAGCGCCGCTTCCGCGCAACTGGGGCGAGGCCATAGACCTGTTCCGCACCCACAAGGTGGTGCGGGACATGCACGCGCCCGATCTGATCCGGATGTATTGCGATTGCAAGGAGCAGGAAATGGACAAGTTTGCCCGCACCGTCAGTCCGCTGGAACATCAGACCTGCCTGGAGACGGTATGATGAACATGATGCACAGGGAACCGGAAATGAACGCGCCCGCCACGGATGCGAACAGCAGCGAGATTTCCCATGTGAACAGCTATTATGCGGCCAGCGCCAATCCCGCCCCGGAGCGCCCGCCCCTCAGGGGTGCGCACCGGCATGATGTGTGCGTGATCGGCGCCGGGTACAGCGGCCTTTCGGCCGGGCTGCACCTGGCGGAAAAGGGGCACGATGTGGCCATCCTCGAAGGGGCCCGGGTGGGCTGGGGTGCCTCGGGACGCAATGGCGGGCAGATCGTCAACGGGCTGAACGCCTCCCTTGACACGATCGCGAAACGCTATGGCGCGGATACGGCCCGATTCGTGGCCGGTGTCGTGCAGGAGGGGGGCGAGATCATCCGGAAGCGGGTGCGCAGCTATGACATAAGGTGCGATCTGAGGGACGGGAACATCTTTGCCGCCCTGACGGGCGCCCATATGCGCGAGCTGGAAAAACGGCGCGATTTGTGGGCCGGGTACGGGCTGCACAACATGGAAATGCTGGACGCTGCCGAAATGCGCCAGCATGTGGTTTCCCCCCTTTACAAAGGGGGGCTGATCGACCGTTCGGGGGGGCATCTGCATCCGCTCAACCTGGCGCTGGGGGAAGCGGCGGCGGTGGAAGCCAACGGAGGCACGATCTTTGAAAATTCGCGGGTGGTGCGGGTGGACCTTTCAGGGGCCAGCCCGAGCGTTTTCACCAGAGACGGGCAGATAAGCTGCAAGACGCTGATCGTTTGCGGCAATGCCTATCTGGGGGATACGGTTCCTCCCCTGACCAATCGCGTCATGCCGGTTTCCACCCAGATGCTGGCCACGCGCCCGCTGGATGCGGACCTGGTGCGCTCTCTCATGCCGGGGGAAGCCTGCGTCGAGGATGTCCGCTATATCCTGGATTATTTCCGCATGTCGGCGGACAACCGGCTGCTGTTCGGAGGCGGCACCGTTTACGGGGGCAGCGACCCGCGGGATATCGAAGCCAAGCTCCGGCGCAACATGAACAAGGTGTTTCCGCAACTGAAGGACGTGGAGGTTGATTTTGCCTGGAGTGGCAATTTCGCCCTGTCCTTTTCCCGCGTGCCCCAGATCGGGCGGCTGGGCAACAATACCTATTTTGCCTATGGCTACAGCGGGCACGGGGTGACCGGATCCCACCTGTTCGGCCGCATCATTTCCGAAGCCGTCAACGGGGACCTGTCCCGCTTCGACGTGTTTGCCGCCCTCAAGTGGATACCCTTTCCCGGCGGACAATTGCTGCGGGTTCCCTATTCGGTCATGGGTTCCTGGTGGTACGCCCTGCGTGACAAACTCGGTGTTTAAGTCGTAACGTGAGAAAAACCAGAAAAAATGGAGGAGAAAACCAAATGAAGAAACTGCTGATCCTGTCGGTGGCCCTTGGCTCGCTGAGCAGCGCTGCCGCTGCCCAGAACAACGAGCTGCACGTCTATAACTGGTCCGATTATATCGCCGAGGACACCATCGCCAAGTTCGAGGCGGAAACGGGAATCAAGGTCACCTATGACGTTTATGATTCCAACGAGGTGCTGGAAGCCAAGATGCTTACGGGCAATTCCGGCTATGACGTGGTGGTGCCCACGTCCGATTTCCTGCAGCGCCAGATCGCGGCCGGGGCCTACATGAAGCTGGACAAGTCCAAGCTGCCCAACCTGGTCAACATGGACCCGGACCTGATGGCCAATGCCGCCGCCTATGATCCGGGCAACGAACATGCGGTGATCTACATGTGGGGCACCACCGGCATCGGGTACGACGTGAACGCGGTGGCCGAACGGCTGGGCGCGGACTATGTGGTGGACAGCTGGGACCTGGTGTTCAACCCGGACGTGGTGTCCAAGCTCGCCGATTGCGGCGTGACCTTCCTCAATGCCCCCACCGAAATGATACCGGCGGCCATGAACTATCTGGGGCTGGATCCCAATTCCACCAACAAGGATGATCTGGAAAAGGGCGCGGCCCTGCTGGAGAAGGTGCGGCCCCATATCCGCTATTTCCATTCCTCCCAGTACATCAATGACCTGGCCAATGGCGACGTGTGCGTTTCCGTTGGCTGGTCCGGCGACGTGTTCCAGGCACAGGCCCGGGCCGACGAGGCGGATAACGGGGTGGAAGTGGGCTACATCATTCCCAAGGAAGGGGCCCTGCAATGGTTTGACATGATGGCCATTCCCGTGGATGCACCCAACCCGGATGCTGCCCACAAGTTCATCAACTTCATCATGGATCCCCAGATCACCGCCGACATTACCAACTATGTCTGGTATGCGAACGGCAATGCCGCTTCCCTGCCGCTGGTGGATGAGGAAATCACGTCCAACCCCGGCATTTTCCCCACCGAGGAGGCCAAGGCGCACCTGTGGGCGTCAAAGGTCTATGATGCGCGTACGGACCGGCTGATCACCCGCCTGTGGACCCGGGTGAAAACGGGCCAGTAACCTTACGCTTGATCGTGCACCAGCTGCACGGGGCGCCATCGGAGCGTGGCCGGGTTTGATGGAAACCGGGTTACGCTCCCTCTTCGACAGGAGAGGGGCACTTGAAAGACCGGAAACGCATGTTTGTCGGGAAAAAGTGCTTGCGGCGCCCCGTGCCGGTTCTACCGGGGAGGAAAACATGAGCCAGCAGGAAAACGGCCCCGTGATGCGGCCATGGCTTGATCCGGATGCCGTGCCGTTCATCCGCATCCGGAACATCACCAAGAAATTCGGCGCGTTCACGGCGGTGAACAATGTGACGCTGGACATCTATCACAACGAACTGTTCTGTCTGCTGGGGGGGTCCGGGTGCGGCAAATCCACCCTGCTGCGCATGCTTTCGGGCTTTGAACAGCCCACCGATGGCAGCATCGAGATCGACGGGCAGGACATGGCGGGCATGTCCCCGTGCGACCGGCCCACCAACATGATGTTCCAGTCCTATGCGCTGTTTCCGCACATGAGCGTGGAAAAGAACATTGCCTATGGCCTGAAAAGGGACAGGCTGCCGCGGGGCGAAATCGCAGACCGGGTGGCCGAAATTCTCAAGCTGGTGCAACTTGAGGAATATGGCACGCGCAAGCCGGCCCAGCTTTCGGGCGGGCAACGTCAGCGGGTGGCGCTGGCCCGTTCCCTTGTCAAGAAACCCAAGGTGCTGCTGCTGGACGAACCGCTGGGGGCGCTGGACAAGAAACTGCGCGAGGAAACCCAGTTCGAGCTGGTCAACATTCAGGAAACCCTCGGGGTGACCTTCATCGTGGTTACCCATGACCAGGAAGAAGCCATGAGCATCTCCACCCGTATCGGGGTGATGGACCAGGGCAAGATCATACAGGTCGGCGAGCCGCGGGAAATCTACGAATTTCCCCAGTCCCGTTTCGTGGCCGATTTCATCGGCTCGGTGAACATGTTCGAAGGACAGGTGATCAAGGACACCCAAAGCAAGGTGGTCATTCACTGCCCGGACGCACAGATGGACATCGAGGTGTCCCACGGTGTGAGCTGTGCTTCGGCGCAGAAGGTGGCTTTTGCCATCCGGCCGGAAAAGATCCAGATGTCACGCACCAAGCCGAAAAAGGCGCTCAACCTGACCCGGGGGGTGGTGCAGGAAATCGCCTATCTGGGAAATCTGAGCATCTACCATGTTGTGCTGGACAGCGGGAAGGCCGTCCGGGTCACGCGGCCCAACCTGGAGCGGGCAGATGAACATGCCGTCACCTGGGAAGACCGGGTTTATCTTTACTGGGACGGAACAGCCGGGGTGGTGCTGAACACATGAGCATGCAGGCGCACATTGCAGAGCCGGGACGGGCCGGGAAGTGGGTACGCACCGTTTCAGGCTGGTTTGCCGGGCGCGGGCGGACGCTGGTCATTGCCATACCCATGCTGTGGCTGCTCCTGTTCTTTCTGGTGCCGTTCCTGGTCGTGGGGAAAATATCCCTGTCGGAAGCGGCCATTGCCCGCCCGCCCTACCTGCCGATCTGGAATTTCGAGGACGGCATTCTCACCCTGTCCCTCAATCTGGGAAACTTCCAGTTCCTGGCCGAGGACAGCCTCTATTTCAACGCCTATGTGCAGTCGCTGCAGATTGCCTTCTTTTCCACCATCCTGGCGCTGCTGATCGGCTATCCCATGGCCTATGTGATCGCGCGGGCCCCCGCCCGTCTGCGCAACCTGCTGCTGATGCTGGTCATCCTGCCGTTCTGGACCTCGTTCCTGCTGCGCATCTATGCCTGGATCGGTATTCTGAAAACCAATGGCGTCATCAACAACATCCTGCTCAGCCTGGGGATCATCCATGAACCGCTGGTAATGATGCAGACCAATTTCGCGGTCTATGTGGGCATCGTCTACACCTACCTGCCCTTCATGATCCTGCCGCTCTATTCCACGCTGGTGAAACTGGATGAATCCCTGTTCGAGGCGGCGGCGGACCTGGGGGCACGGCCCCTGACCATCTTCCTGAGCGTCACCCTGCCCCTTTCGGTTCCCGGCATCATTGCCGGCTCCATGCTGGTGTTCATCCCCGTGGTGGGGGAATTCGTCACCCCCGAATTGCTGGGGGGGCCGGACACGCTGATGATCGGGCGGCAATTGTGGACCGAGTTCTTTGCCAACAGGGACTGGCCGGTCGCTTCAGCGGTGGCCATCGTGATGCTGATCGTTCTGGTGCTGCCGGTCATGCTGCTGCAACGCACGCAACCGGATGAAGCGGGAGGGTAAGGGCCATGCAACGCAAGTCCCGCCTGGTTCTGATCGCGGCGATCCTGGGGTTCATCTTCCTTTATGCGCCCATGGTGTCCCTGGTGATCTTTTCCTTCAACAAGAGCAAGCTGGTCACCGTTTGGGGGGGCTTTTCCACCAAGTGGTATGGCGAACTGTTCCAGAATGCCCAGATCCTGAACGCGGCCGGTCTCAGCCTGCGAATCGCCGTCATCAGCGCCAGCCTGGCCCTTGTCATCGGCACCATCGCCGCCTTCGTGCTGGTAAGGTTCGGCCGCTTCCGGGGCCGCAACCTGCTGACCGGCATGATCACATCCCCCCTGGTCATGCCCGATGTAATCATCGGCCTGTCCCTGTTGCTGATGTTCGTGGCCATGCAGAACCTGATCGGCTGGCCAAACCGGGGCATGACGACCATCATCATTGCCCATGCCACCTTCGGGGCCGCCTATGTGGCCGTGGTGGTGCAATCGCGGCTCAGGGACATGGATCTTTCGGTGGAAGAAGCGGCCGCCGATCTGGGAGCGGGCGCCGTCCGGGTGTTTTTCGACATCACCCTGCCCATCATTTCCCCCGCCCTGATCTCGGGCTGGCTGCTTTCCTTCACCCTGTCCATGGACGATCTGGTGATTACCAGTTTCGTGTCCGGACCCGGCTCCTCCACCCTGCCCATGGTGATCTTTTCCAAGGTCCGGCTGGGGGTGTCGCCAGATATCAACGCCCTTGCCACCATCATCATCCTGATCGTTTCGGTCGGGGTGATCGGAGCGGCCCTGGCCATGCGAAAAAAGGACATGCCCCATGGCTGACAGTCCGGATCAGGCATTCTGCAAAAACGACCCGCGGGGCCGCTGGCCCGAACCTACCTATTCGGGGGCCCTGAGCTTCCTGCGCCGTATCTATTCGCGTGAACTGGAAGGAGTAGACGTGGCGGTCAGCGGTGTTGCCTATGATTGCGCCACCACCTACCGGTCCGGGTGCCGGCTGGGCCCGCGCGCCATTCGCGAGGCCTCGGTGCAGCTGGCGGAGCTGGATGCGTTTCCGTTCGGCTTTGATCCATTTGATACCCTTAACGTGGTTGACTGGGGGGATGCGGCCATCGATCCACACCATCCCCTTTCGGTACCCGGTGACATTGAAGCCCATGGGGCGAACATTCTGAAGACGGGCACGAAAATGCTCACCTTCGGCGGGGACCATTTCATCACCTATCCCCTGTTGCGGGC
>JALWTJ010000156.1 GCA_027082895.1 Hyphomicrobiales bacterium
TCAGCGCCCCCAGTGCCGCGCCGACAACCGAACCGTAGCCGCCTGTCAGAAGCGCCCCCCCGATGACAACGGAGATGATCGCTTCGAATTCCTTCAGCAGTCCCCGGTCCGCTGCCGCCGAACCGAACTCCATGACCTGGGCAGTGGCAAAGACGCAGGCGCAGAAGGCGGTGAACATGAACATGAGAATCTTTACCCGGTTGACCGGCACCCCCACATAGCGTGCCGCCTGCGCATCACCGCCCGAAGCAAAGATCCAGTTGCCGAAGCGGGTGCGGGTCAGAAGGAGCTGGCCGAATATGATCAGGCCGAGCGCCCAGATTACCAGCATCGGAATGCCGTCAACCACCGGTTGTCCGGCCCGCGACCCCCGCGAGAATGTCTCGATCCAGCCCTGATCACCCATCCACTGGAACAGTCCGCCAAACAGCTTGCCGCCGAACAGGGGGGCCAGCCAGTCGCCTTCGGCAACCTTCTTGACGCCGCCGATGACGGTCTTTTGCGTGGTCAGGATGGACAGCCAGATGGTCAGGCCGCGCAGAATGTAAAGAAAGGCAAGAGTCACGATGAAACTGGGCAGGCCCGTTCGGATCACCAGAAACCCGTTCAGGGCGCCAATGGCAATGCACAGGCCAAAGGCGATCAGTATCGCCGTCCAGACGGGCCAGCCCCATTGCACGGAGAGGATGGCGATCACGATACCGGCAAACCCGATCATCGAACCTACCGAAAGGTCGAATTCCCCCGCGATCATCAGCAGGCACGCGCCCACCGCGATGATGGCGAACTGCGCGGAAACCACGGTCCAGTTCTGGATGCCCTGCGGGGCGAACATGCCGCTGTCGCCTGCTACCATGAAAAAGAAGATGAATACCAGGATGGCACCGGAAATGGCACCAAGTTCGGGGCGGATCATGGCCTTCCTGAGTTTCGAGACCTGCTTGAGCCGCTCATCTGACGTGTCGGTCATCGGTTCCCTCCCTGAAAATCCGATTGGGGCGGCAACAGGATTGCCGCCCCGATATGCCTTTGCCCCTAGCGGTAAACGCCGGCAAACTTCTCGACAAGTGCGATATTGTCCTTGGTGATGAACCCGGGACCCGAGTTGATGTTACCCGACGGCAGCACACCGTAGCGCACATAGTTGGTCAGCAGCACCACCGGCAGATATCCCTGCAGGTAGGGCTGTTGATCGATGCCGAACGCAATGGTTCCGTCCTTGATGGCCGCAGCAATTTCGCCGGACAGGTCGAAGGTGCCGAAATAGATGTCACCGGCCATGCCGTTTTCTTCCAGAGCAGCAAGGGTCGGATGGGCCGAGGTGGGACCAAGGGTCAGAATGGCGCCGGTATCCGGATGGGCCTGCAGGAAGGCCAGAACCTTGTTCTTGATTTCGGCCGGGTCCTGCCCGCTGTCGATCATGCTGGCGTTCAGGTCGGCACCGATGGCGTCGGCAAAGCCCTGACACCGGTCAACCGAGGCGGGGTTGGTAATGTAGTGGTTCACGCACAGGAACGAGGTAACCCCGGCTTCTGTCTTGGCCCGTTTGCCCGCTTCGTTGCCTGCCGTGTATTCGGGCTGCCCGATATGCATCAGCGCGCCAAGAGCCGCAGACTGTTCGGCCGTTCCCGAGTTGATGGTAATGACGGGAATGCCCTGATCGACCGCCGAGGTGACCGGGCCTTCCAGCACGTCGAAATCGGCGATGGTAACGATAATGCCGTCGGGGCCGGAGGCTGCCGCCTGTTCAACGATCCGGGCCATGTCGGCCAGGTCGCCGGTGGGCGGATTGCG
>JALWTJ010000157.1 GCA_027082895.1 Hyphomicrobiales bacterium
AGGTGAAGGCACGGGATCCGGAGGCGGTCAACGAAAACCTTGAAACGGGGCGAATCGAGGTCTTCATCCGTGACGTGGAGGTGCTGGGCCCCACGAAGGAATTGCCGCTGCCGGTGTTCGGGGAACAGGAATATCCCGAGGATGTGCGGTTGAAGAACCGTTTTCTCGATCTGCGGCGGGAACGTCTGCATGCCAATATCGTGCTGCGGAGCAAGATCATCACATCCTTGCGCAACCGCATGATCCAGATGGGATTTACCGAATATCAGACGCCGATCCTGACCGCTTCCAGCCCGGAAGGGGCGCGGGATTTTCTGGTGCCTTCCCGCCTGCATCCGGGCAAGTTCTATGCGCTGCCGCAGGCGCCGCAGCAGTTCAAGCAGTTGCTGATGATTGCCGGTTTTGACCGCTATTTCCAGATTGCGCCCTGTTTCAGGGACGAGGATGCGCGGGCTGACCGCTCCCCCGGGGAGTTCTATCAGCTCGACATCGAAATGAGTTTCGTTGAGCAGGAGGATGTTCTGAACGCTGTGGAACCGGTGTTGCGCGGCGTTTTTGAGGAATTCGGCAAGGGGCGCCCGGTCACGCAGAAATTTCCGCGTATCCCTTACGCAACCGCCATGCGCAAATATGGCACGGACAAGCCGGATTTGCGCAACCCGATCGAAATGGAAGAAGTGACCGAGCATTTCGCCGGGTCCGGGTTCAAGATTTTTGCCAACATGATTGCCAATGACCCCAAGGTGGAGGTCTGGGCCATTCCCGCGCCCACCGGTGGTTCGCGGGCCTTTTGCGACCGGATGAATTCCTGGGCGCAGAAGGAGGGGCAGCCTGGTCTGGGCTATATCTTCTTCCGTGACGGGGAGCAGGGGGCCGGCCCCCTGGCCAAGAATATCGGGGAGGAGCGTACCGCGGCCATTCGCAAGCAGTTGGGGCTGGGTGACGGGGATGCGGTGTTCTTCGTGGCCGGGTTGCCGGACAAGTTCGCCAGCTTTGCCGGTGCCGCGCGGACCCGGGTGGGCAGCGCGCTGGAGTTGATTGATACGGAGCGCTTCGATTTTTGCTGGATCGTGGATTTCCCCATGTTCGAATGGGATGAGGAAAACAAGAAGGTGGATTTTTCCCACAATCCCTTTTCCATGCCGCAGGGGGGGCTCGAAGCATTGGAAAACGAAGACCCGCTGACCATCAATGCCTATCAGTACGATATCGTGTGCAACGGTTTCGAGCTGAGTTCGGGGGCGATCCGGAACCATCGTCCCGAGATCATGCGCAAGGCATTCGAGATTGCCGGTTATGACGAGAAGGTGCTGGAAGAAAAATTCGGTGGCATGTTGCGGGCCATGGAATATGGCGCGCCCCCCCACGGGGGAACGGCGCCCGGAATCGACCGGATCGTGATGCTGTTGTGCGATGAGGAAAATCTGCGCGAGGTCACTGCGTTCCCCATGAACCAGCAGGCCGAAGACCTGCTGATGGGGGCGCCCAGCACGGTCAGCGCCCAGCAATATCGCGAGTTGCATATCCGGCCCAATCTGCCGCGCCCGACCGAGTGACAAAAGGCGCGGGTTTCCCGTGGATGATGCAGTTTTCCCGGGCGCGCGCGCGGCCCAGATTAAGGGGATGTTAGCCGCTTGTACCTAGGATGGCCCCGGACAGGCATGCCGGATCGGGGCTCAACTCTTGCGTCAGAAATCACATATCATATTGCTGGTGGTTTGCATTCTGGCATTTTCGCCCATTTTCGTGGTGGGTTTCGTGCTGGACGGGTATGTGCGCACGGAAGAAATCGCCAAGCTGGTGAAGGGGGCAAACAATATTTCGGGTGAAGCACAGGTGGCAGTGTATGAAGCCATCAGCGTCATGGAAGATGTGCTGAATGCCGCCCCGTCCCTGTGCACCCAGACGTTTCTGGATTCCGTGTCCCGGCGCATGCAGCGCAGCGCTTTCGTTCGCCAAGTGCTGGTCGAAAACAAGCTGGGAGTTCGCTACTGCGAGGCGCTGGGCGGGCAGGTGGAATACGAAATTCTGTCCGAAGAGCTTTCCATTCCCGGGCGCAGCGAAACCGTGTCGGCGGTGCGCATGCCGGGGCTGTCGGTGCCCGGTCTTCGGGTGACGCGGCAGATTGATGCCAACAAGCACATTTCCGCTTTCGTGACATCGGGCAGCATCTTTTCCTCCGAGCAGTTACCGGTGGGCATGGAAAACGTTTCCATGCTTCGGGTGTCCTTTTCCGATGGCACGCCATTGTTTGCCATCGGGAACACGGCCGACTTTGATGACCCGGAAAAGCGTGCCGGGCTCATTTCGGTGGTAACGTTTGCCGGGGAGGTTCCGATGCGGGTGGAGATGGCCGCCTCGTTCGAAAAGGCCCGTGCGTCCTATGCGGATCTGTATGTCTGGTCGATCCTGTTTGCGTGTGCCTTTTCCGGAATGGTGCTCATCCTGGCGCTGCGTGCGGTGCGCAACCTGTCCCTGCCATCCTTTGATCTGGAGCATGCGATTTCGGTCGGGGAAATCCGGCCCTTCTATCAGCCGGTGATCGATGTCACCACGGGAAGGGTCTATGGATGCGAAGTTCTGGCGCGTTGGGTGAAGCCGGATGGGGAAATCATTTCCCCCGCCGCGTTCATCGAATATGCGGAAGTGACCGGTCTTGCCGTGCCCATGACCATTTCCCTGATGGAAAGCGTGCGGCAGGACCTGCAGGAAATTTCCGCCATGTTTCCCGATCTGCGGATTTCCATCAACCTGTTCGAGGGGCATTTCCGGGACGGTTCGGTGGTTGATGACGTGGTGGCGATTTTCGGCGATAGCAACATTTCCTATGGGCAGCTGGTTTTTGAAATCACCGAACGTTTTCCCCTGGGGGAGGGGACACAGGCCAACTCGGTCATTTCCGGTCTGCACGCTCTGGGGTGCCGTCTGGCGCTGGATGATGTGGGAACCGGGCATTCCAGCCTCGCCTATATCCAGACGCTTGGCGTCGACATCGTCAAGATCGACCGGGTGTTCATTGAACCGATCGCGAAGGAAACCGATTCGTCACCCATTCTGGACAGTCTCATCAACATGGCGCTGGAACTGAATACGGGCATCATTGCCGAAGGGGTGGAGACGGAAACGCAGGCCCTTTACCTGCGCTCGCGCGGGGTCAGAAATGTGCAGGGTTTCCTGTTTTCCAAGGCGCTGCCGGCGGAAAAATACGTGGCCATTGTCCGGACCCTGAACGGGGGAGCGCCGAACCCGGGGGAAACCGGGGCAGTGCCCGCCAATCCGTTACAATCGGTTGCCGCCTGACCGATTTGCCTGTTATCCATTCTTCGATCAGCACAAGTTCCCGATTCGACCACCGAACAACGGACGCTCGCCGGGACAGCAAGGGGGGTCAGCATGGCCGATGACAATAAAGACAGACGCCAATCCTTGAGCGAGGCGGCGTTGCATTTCCACAAGTGGCCGCTACCGGGAAAGCTTGAAATCGTTCCCACCAAGCCGTTGGCCAACCAGCGGGATCTGGCACTGGCCTACTCCCCCGGCGTGGCTGCGCCCTGCCTTGAAATCGAAAAGACACCCGACACGGCTGCCATGTACACGTCGCGAGCCAATCTGGTGGGCGTGGTTACCAATGGCACGGCGGTTCTGGGGCTGGGGCCGATCGGTGCGCTGGCTTCCAAGCCGGTGATGGAAGGCAAGTCGGTGCTGTTCAAGAAGTTTGCCGGCATTGATGCCATGGACATCGAGATTGACGAACTGGACCCCAAGAAATTCATCGAGGTGGTGGCGCCGCTGGAGCCGACCTTCGGCGGCATCAATCTGGAAGATATACGGGCGCCGGACTGTTTTGAGATCGAGGAAGCGTTGCGGGAGCGGATGAACATTCCCGTGTTTCATGATGACCAGCACGGTACCGCGATCATCGTTGCGGCGGCGGTGATCAATGCCCTGCGGCTGACGGACAAGAACATTGCAGAGGCACGAATTTGCACGTCCGGCGCCGGGGCGGCGGCCATTGCCTGTCTTAATCTCCTGATCAGTCTGGGGGCGAAGCGGGAGAACATTTTTGTTGCTGACCGGGAAGGGCTGGTGACCACGCGGCGTTCGGACAACATGGACCGATGGCGCATGGCTTTTGCCCAGGACGTGGATGCGGAAACTCTCGCAGAAGTGCTGCCGGGTGCCGATGTCTTTCTCGGCCTGTCGGCGGCGGGGGTGCTGAAGCCCGAAATGATCACGTCCATGGCGCCGAACCCGCTCATTCTGGCGCTGGCCAATCCCACCCCTGAAATCATGCCCGAACTGGCGCTGGAGGTTCGCCCGGATGCCATGGTGTGCACGGGGCGTTCCGACTATCCCAACCAGGTGAACAACGTACTGTGTTTCCCCTTCATTTTCCGTGGGGCGCTGGATGTGGGCGCCACCACCATCAACGAGGAAATGAAGATGGCGGCGGTACGTGCGATTGCACAGCTGGCCCATGAACCGGCCCTTGAATCCTCGGGGGGCAGCGAAGGGGTGTTCGGCCCCCGCTATCTCATTCCCGGCCCGTTCGATCAGCGCCTGATGCTGCGCATTGCTCCGGCGGTGGCGCGGGCGGCCATGGAAACGGGGGTGGCCAAGCGGCCCATCAAAGATTTCGATGCCTATGGGGACCAGTTGAACCGTTTCGTGTTCCGCTCCGGCATGGTCATGAAACCCATCTTTGCCCAGGCACAGAATTCGGGCAAGCGGGTGGTGTTCGCTGATGGGGAGCATGAGCGCGTTTTGCGGGCGGCGCAGGTGTTGCTGGAGGACAGGACCGCGGTGCCGATCCTGATCGGGCGGCCCAGCATCATCGAGCACAAGATCAGGAAATTCGGCATGTCCCTGAACGCGGGGAAGGATTTCGAGGTGATCAACCCGGAGGACGATCCGCGCTATAAGGAATATGTGCAACTGTTCCATTCCCTTGTCGGGCGGCACGGGGTCACGCCGGACACGGCCCGCACCATCGTGCGCACCAACAGTACGGTGATCGGTGCCCTGGCGGTGCAGCGGGGGGATGCGGATGCGCTTTTGTGTGGCCTTCAGCGCCAGTTCATCAAGCATGTGCGCGATATCCAGTCGATCATCGGACTGAAGGAGGGGACCACCGACCTGTCTGCCCTGTCCATGCTGATCATGAAACGGGGCGCGTTCTTCTTCGCCGACACCTATGTGACCATGGATCCCAGCGTGGATGAACTGGTGGAAATCGCCCTGCGGGGACGGGACCATCTCAAGCTGTTCAACATCGAGGCCAAGGTGGCCCTGCTGTCCTATTCCAATTTCGGCTCCCGCATCGGGAACAGTGCCATCAAGATGCGCACGGTCTATCAGAAGCTGAAGGAAATCGCGCCGGATCTGGTGGTCGAGGGTGAAATGCAGGGGGATGTGGCGCTCAACGGTTCGCTCAGGGAACGCTACATTCCCGATTCGGTGCTGAAGGGGGAAGCCAATCTGTTGATCTTCCCCAATCTGGAATCGGCCAATCTGGCCCTGACCCTGGTCAAGGAAATGACCGATGCCCTTTCCGTGGGACCGATGCTGCTGGGAACGCGCAAACCGGCCCATATTCTGGCGCCCTCCATCACGAGCCGGGGTATCGTGAACATGGCCTCCATTGCGGTGACCGAGGCGCTGGCGCAGGACTAGTTCAGGTCCGTGGTGGTTTACTGGCTCCGGGGGTCTGCCCGGAACACCGGGCAGGGCGCGCCGGGCTGGGTGTGGCGGGTTTCATCTTGCCGATTCCTGCATACCCGGCCTGTGGGCAGGTGCCGTGTCTGCCGGCTACTGGAAAGCGGTTTCAGCAAAGGAACGCAGTTTGCGTGAATGAATGCGTTCGGGGGGCTGATGCCGGAGAATTTCCATGGCCCGCAGCCCGATATGCAGGTGCTGGTTGACCTGGGTCTTGTAGAAATTGGAGGCCATGCCGGGCAGTTTCAGTTCCCCGTGCAGGGGCTTGTCCGACACGCACAGCAGGGTGCCGTAAGGGATGCGGAAACGAAAGCCGTTGGCGGCAATGGTGGCGCTTTCCATGTCCAGGGCAATGGCGCGGGACTGGGAGAGGCGACGCACGATTTCCTTCTGGTTCCACAGTTCCCAGTTTCGATTGTCCAGGGTGGCCACGGTGCCGGTACGCATGATGCGCTTGCGTTCCAGCCCCTTCAGCTTGGTGATGTCGGCAACCGCATCTTCCAGGGCCACCTGTACTTCGGCGAGGGCGGGGATGGGCACGGATAGGGGCAGGTCGGCATCCAGCACATGGTCTTCGCGCAGATAGGCATGGCCCAGCACATAATCGCCCAGGGACTGGGAGTTGCGCAGGCCGGCGCAATGGCCCAGCATCAGCCAGGCATGGGGGCGCAGAACGGCAACATGATCGGTGGCGGTCTTGGCGTTGGAGGGGCCGACGCCGATATTGATCATGGTCACGCCGCGCCGGTCCGGGGCGACCAGGTGGTAGGCGGGCATCTGGGGCAGCTTTGCTGCCGGGTTGCCAAGGGTTTCGCCCCCCATCCGGCTGTTTTGCGTGATCAGGTTCCCCGGTTCCACGAAGGCATCATATTCGGTATGCCCGTTCTTCATGTATTTCTTGGCCAGGGCGCAAAATTCGTCGATATAGAACTGGTAGTTGGTGAAGATGACGAAGTTCTGGAAATGCTCGGGGTCAGTGGCGGTATAGTGGGAGAGCCGTTGCAGGGAATAGTCGATGCGCGGAGCGGTGAAGGCGGCCAGCGGGTTGGCATGGCCCGGTTCGGGAATGAGGGTGCCGTTGGATATTTCGTCGTCCGTATTGCCCAGATCCGGGGCATCGAACAGATCCCGCAGGGGCATATCGAATCCTGACGCATCGATGCCGTTGGCAGCATTGGCGGCGTAGTGGATGGGGATGGGGGTATCGGATTCGCCGACCTCAATGGTGCCACCATGGTTCTTGAGCACCAGCCCCAGCTGTTCGATGAGATAGGATTTGAACAGGCGGGTGGCGGTGATGGTGGTGGAATAGACGCCCGGGGAATGCAAAAACCCATAGGACATGGAAGCGGCGGATTTCAGGTAGCTGGTGATGTTGACCTCGACCTTGGGATAAAAGGCGCGCACCTTGCCGTCCTGCTTGCCGGTTTTTGTCAGTTCCTGGAATTTTGCGCAGATGAAGGCGGTGTTCCGCTGGTATATTTCGTCAATATATTCCCATGCCTTGGCGGGATCGGTGAAGGATTTGACGGGAAGGGGAGGAGGCGAGATCAATTTCATGTGTTTTCCATCTTGTTATTATTGGCCCTTTTTGCCGTTTTTGGCGTGTCCGGCCCCCGATGTACGGGGGCAAGGGCCGCGGAAAGGGCAAGAGGCAGGGTAGGGG
>JALWTJ010000158.1 GCA_027082895.1 Hyphomicrobiales bacterium
GCCGGAAGCCTGCATGCTCTGGTGGCCCGCAATGTGGACCGCCATCAGAAACACGGGACTGTGATCCGGGCCGGTGCGGGAGACTTCCTCGTACTGGGGCACCGGCAGCCCCCGGCGCTGCGCCCATTCCTGAAGCATGGTCTTGGCATCGGAACGCAGGTTGCGAGTAGCGTCCAGATGGGCAGCAAAACTTCTCCGGATGAAGGCTGCTGCCGGGTCCAGTCCCCCATCCAGATAGATGGCACCGATCACCGCTTCGCATACATCGGCCAGAACGGATGGTTTGGTGCGCCCGCCATTGGCGATCTCGCTCTTGTCCATCTGAACCAGTTCCCCCATCCCCATGTCATGGGCGACGGCGGCACAACTTTCCTTGCGCACGACGGAGTTGAGGGCACGGGCCAGTTCACCTTCCCGGGACTGGGGAAATTTTGCATAAAGGGTTTCGGCCACCACCAGCCCCAGCACCCGATCGCCAAGAAATTCCAATCGCTGATAGGAATGCTCGATCCGCTTGCCCGGCGAAATGGCGCTGGAATGGGTCAGCGCCCTGATCAGCAGCCCCCTGTCGGCAAACTGGTAGCCGATCTTTTGTTCCAGACGCCGAGTATCAAGCGGTTGTGCCGGCATCAATAGACCGATTGGAACATGCGGTCCAGACGCAGATTTTCGGGCCACTTCCAGACCTGCCAGGGGGGGATATTGTCCTTGATGGAAAAGAAACGGGCTTCGGCCTTTCCGATCAGGTTGCCGGCAGGCACATAGCCGACGGCGCTCAGGATACGGCTGTCCTGGGAGCGGTCCCGATTGTCCCCCATCATGAAATAATGTCCCTCGGGCACCACATATTCCTGGGTGTTGTCCAGCGGGCCGTCATCGGAAATCTCGTTGATCAGATGTTCAACACCATTGGGCAGGGTTTCCTTGTAAACAAGAACCGGCAACGAGGTGCCGAAACTGTCCGTATCGGTTCCCCGGCCGACAAATTCGCGCTTGACCATCTCCCCGTTGATATAAAGCCGCCCCTCCTTCATCTGGATGGTGTCCCCGGGCAGACCAATGACTCGTTTCACGTAATCTTCCTTTTGCGGCACCGGCCGGAAAACGGCGATATCCCCGCGATTGGGTTCACGCCCGAAAATGCGCCCCTGAATGGGAATGATGCCGAAGGGAAACGAATAACGGCCATAGCCCCAGGTAAACTTGGAGGCAATGAAATAGTCCCCGATCATCATCGAGGGCTGCAGGGAAGCGGTGGGAATGGAAAAGGGCTGATAAAGGAACGTGCGAAAGACCAGCGCTATCAGCAACGCCTCCACAATGACAATTATGGTTTCCTTGAGTTCGGAAGGTTTTTCCTTGGCTTTGGTGGCATCGGGCATCTGAATGGCTTTTTCATTTTGAGGGCGTGGGTTCTGGATACGAAACGGGCCGCCCCGGGTCAACATGATATGTCGTCCTCTGCCGGGACCGCCCCCCCTGTCATGAGCGTTCGGGCAGGGCTTCGATGATGACGAACGCCTGGGCCAGCCCGGCATCGTCGGTGATGGTCAGATGTATATGGGGAACATATCCTTGCGGGACAATATGGTGCAGGATCTTTCCGGCCCCCCCCTTCAGTTCCAGGGTGGGCTTGCCCGAGGGCAGGTTGACCACCCCCATGTCACGCCAATAGACCCCGTGGGACAGGCCGGTACCCAGAGCCTTGGCGCAGGCTTCCTTGGCGGCGAACCGTTTGGCATAGGAGGCGGCACGATTGGCCCTACCTTCGGATTTTTCCCGCTCCAAAG
>JALWTJ010000159.1 GCA_027082895.1 Hyphomicrobiales bacterium
ATCGGGGCCTGCGGCAATGCCACGCACCGCGTGGCATTGCCGCAGGCCCCGATCTCCCCCCCGTCCCGGTTGAAGATCCCCATGGCAACATCCGCCTCACCCTCGGTGACATCCTCGAGAAGGATCAACTGGTCGCAGCCGATTCCCACCTCGCGATCCGCCAGCCAGCGTACCTGGTCCTCCCGCAGTACAAGATCACGGCCGCGCCCGTCCAGCACGACAAAATCATTGCCCAGACCGTTCATTTTCCAATATCTGACCGCAGCCGTCATATGCGTTGCCCGCCGGAATGTGTAACAGACCACCTATATGGCCCAGCCCGGCGCCGATTGCCAGCCACCTTCACATGCCAGACCTCACGCCCGACAGATGCGCCGCCATTTACCGGATCACATGCTGCCCACCCGCTGCCTCAGGCCCATTCCCCCTTGCAGAACACCGGCACCCGTTCTCCGTCCGCTCTTACCCCGTCAATATCAATCTCCCCGGACCCGATCATCCAGTCGATATGAATATTGCTCGTGTTTCCGCCCCGGGATGCAACCGTCTCCGAATCAATGGTGCTGCCATCCACGAAACATTCCGAATAACATTGTCCCAACGCGATATGGCAGGCCGCGTTCTCATCAAAAAGCGTGTTGTAGAACAGGATGCCGGACTGGGAAATGGGCGAGGAATGGGGCACCAGCGCCACCTCCCCGAGCCGCCGCGCCCCGTCATCCGTATCAAGAACCTTCAACAGGATTTCCTCCCCTTGCGAAGCATGGGCCTCAACGATCCGCCCCTCTTCGAACCGCACCGAAATGTCCCGGATCAGCGTTCCCATGTAGGAAAGGGGCTTTGTGGAACGCACATGTCCTTCGACCTTGCGGGCGTGCGGCGTTGTGAACACTTCTTCGCTGGGAATGTTGGGATTGCACACGATGCCGTTGCGGGCCTTTGAGGCGCCCCCCATCCACCGGTGGGCCTCGGCCAGTCCCACCTTCAGATCGGTTCCCGGCCCGGTGAAATGCAGGGCAGAAAAATTCTGCTCGTTCAACCATGCCGAACGTTTTGCCAGGTTGGCATTGTGCGCTGCCCATGCCGCCATGGGATCATCCACGTCCACCCGTGAGGCAGCAAACACCGCGTTGGCCAGCTTTTCCTGTGCCACCGCGTCCGGTTCACCGGCAAAGACCTGCCGGGCCCAGTCCAGCCCCGGATAGGCCACGATGTTCCAGTTGATGTGAAACTCCACGATCCGCTTGCGCATGGCGTTGGCGGCCGCCTTCATGGCCCTGTCCGCCCGGCTCACCTTGTCCGGATCCTCATCGGCCAGCAGGGCCGGATTGTCCCCGGAAATGGCAAGCCGTGCCGCATTGTTGTCAAATGCCTTGGAAATCCCGTCAAACAACCAATCAGCCGCCCGGTCAAAACTGGCATCGGACGCATACCGATAACGCATCAATGTTGCTTCAGAATCGCTGAACAACGTGGTCACCAGACCCGCCCCGCTTTTATAGGCATGCTTGGTGATCAACCGGGCCAGTGGCGCCGCCTCCAGCGAAGAGGTCATGACCAGGTCCTGCCCCTCCGCCAGTTGCAGGCCGACCTTGACCGCTACCTCGGCCAGCTTGTCCAGATTATGCGCATTGATGGGATCAGACATGAAATTTCTCCACAAGGAATTGCCCGCCATTTGCCCTTCCTTGCCCACAAGGCAGGAACAAGCGGCGCGAGCCCCGAGGCCACAGGAAAAGGCCCCGCTTCGGTTTCCCTTGGCATATATTGCCTTTTCGCCCCCGACAAG
>JALWTJ010000160.1 GCA_027082895.1 Hyphomicrobiales bacterium
CGACCACTTCGATGTCACCGATCTGGCGGCGCAGGGCGCCCAGATATTCGCCCCCCTCATAGCCCTTGAGAGCAGTGGGGATAGCCTGATTGATCAACAGGTCGGCCATGGTTGCCACCCGTTGTTCGACATCACCCATGGGAATGGACATGCCGACAAACTGGATATTTTCGATCAGCTGGCGCTCTTCGATCGGTGTTTCCCGGGTGCCGGTGGTATAGTTGATCTTGAGCATGGCGGAATCGGGGCTGTTGCCGGGTTCGTACAGGGGGGTGACATTTTCCTGGCGCGGTACACCTATCTTGAAGGGGGCGTCTACGCTGACGCCATAGGTATTGGCGAATTCCTGATCGATCCGGATCGTGTCGCTGATGACAACACCATCGGCCTCAAAAAGGGTAATCTTGATGGAGGGCTGGGCGTCCTGGGCCATGGTGGCTCCCGTGGAAAGAATGAATGCGGCGCCGGCGGCCCTGGCAAGGGTGCGCAGCGGAGAGATGGCTTTGTGGGGTACGGGGAGGTGAAAAAACATCAATTGCTCCTGATAATATTCCGGTTGTTGGCAAACATTGTGGTTTTTTTTACGGGCGATGACGGCCTGCCGGGCGCCTTTCATGCAATATACCGGGCAGGCAGAGGAGAAAAACGGTCAGCCCCGCCAGCCACTGGGGCAATATCCAGACGGATCCCAGCCGGGACCATCCAGCATAAAGGAATATGCCCGACAGGGTGGCAAATTGCGCCATTACGCTTAATGCGAGGGCTGCACGGAAAGGTCGGTGTGGCGGAGTGCCGGGGGCGACGGTGTTGTCCGGGTCGGCGGGGTGGGCCAGATTGGTGGAAGCGGTGGCACGGGCAAGCCAGACAAGAGCCAGGGTATTGATGGCCAGTGTGGCTGTCAGACCATGCCAGAGAATGGCAACAAGGGCCTTGAGGGCCGGTGAAAGATTGGAAAGCTCGACGGGCGTCAACAGCGCATTCGGGCCGGACTTGGCGTGGGCGAGAAGTGTCAACAGGCTGATCAGGGCGGCCAGGGCAAACCAGAAATTCAGACGGGGCAGATGCAATCGGCGGGCTCTTTGTCTTGAGGGGGAAGGCACGACGGGGGAAGGCACGGCGGTTGCACGGATCCCGCTGGACCCGCGCACCCCATTGTTTCAACTGGGGAAAGACAGGTCAAGCGGCGGTACGCAGAAAGTATGTGCTGTCCGTTCCGTTTTCCGGGTGGCAGGCTTTTCTTTTGGGGGCTTTCGGAAGGGGCGGACAAGGGCGATTTGCGAAGAAACGGGCTTGAGAGAATGGAAGATTGGGAAGGTAGGCAAGTGGCGGACACTGATCGTGGCAGATCTGGTTGGTATTGTCCCTGGTGAAGCAGCATTTTGTCTCCTGGTGTCTTTGGCCCGCTCATTCTGACTCTTGCCCCCCTTGCCCCTCCTTGCCCCCCTTGCAGCTCCTTGCGCGATCAGGATCGGGGCGCTATATAATCTGCACAAACCGAATGGTCGGTTTGTACGGTGTCAATATTGGCGCGTCCATATAGTGTCGCTGAAGAAAGTGTGTCGGGGGCGGCGTGGTGGAAGCACGGTGTTCAAAGGCAGAGCGATGGGGGGCGGGTGCTGGTTTGACGTCCGGCGTGGACGCGGGTCTGATCGTATGCAAGGGGCGCGCGTATGTCGGAAGTGGGGGAATGGGCATCTGTGCTCCGGACCGGTTTTCGGGCGGCGGGCATGGAAGGCATCCTGTCAGATGCGGGCAGGGGGTGATAATTTTTTCGAGTACGGGTTCCGGAAGGCTTGCGAACATGATTGGCCATGAAACCATGGCGGGAGGAAAGGAAACAGCATGAACAAGCGTTTGCAGCCCCTGGGGCGGGACATCTGGGTCTTTGAGGGGGGGAACGTGGATTTCTTCGGGTTTGCCTATCCGACCCGCATGGTTGTGGTGCGGCTCCCCGATGGAATTTTATGGGTCTGGTCGCCGGTGCGTCCGGATGCGGACCTGTTCGCAGAGGTGGCATCGCTGGGGGAGGTGGGCCATCTGGTCAGCCCGAACAAGCTTCATCATCTGTTTCTGGGGGACTGGAAAGAACGGTTTCCCGATGCTTTGATCTGGGGACCGCAATCCAGCATTTCCAAGCGCACGGATCTGACCTTTGAGGCGGCACTGGACAGGCAGGTGCCGGTCGCATGGGGCGGGGCGCTGGAGATGTTTCATTTCACCGGCTCGCGCTTCATGGATGAACTGGTGTTTTTCCACCGGGATTCCGCAACCGCCATTCTTGCCGATCTGTCGGAGAATTTCTCGCCTGAATTTGTCAGCACCTACTGGAAGGGATGGAAGGGCGTGGTGGCCCGCATCTGGGGCATCATGGAGGGGAAGGCGCCCCTGGAATGGCGGCTCAGCTTCCTGTCGCGCAAACAGGCGCGGGCGGAACGGGACCGGCTTCTGGCCCTGCATCCCCGTCAGGTGGTCATGGCCCACGGAACCCTTCAGCGTCAGGATGGGGAGGCCTTTTTGCGTCGGGTTCTTGCCTGGCTGGGGTAGGATTTTCCTGTTCCCATGGAACGGCATGTGGCTTGACGGGCAACCCTCCTGTTGCCTAACCTTGTGCGAATCATGGACCATAATCTTGTCTTTCAGGCGCTGGCGGATGCGACCCGGCGCACTCTTCTGGAACGCATCCATGCCCGCTCGGGTCAGAGCCTTTCGGCGCTGGCCAGCGGGCTGGACATTTCGCGGCAGGCCATTGCCAAGCACATGGGCATTCTGGAAAAGGCGGAGCTGGTGGTCTCGCGCCGGGTGGGGCGCCAGCGCCTGCATTATCTCAATCCCCTGCCGTTTCGCGCCATATCGGGGCGGTGGCTGAAAAAGTTCGAACAGGTGCGGCTGGTCGACCTGATGCCGGAACTGGACGAGCCGGACTGATGGCGTACCAGCAGCAGATCGCAGTGGTACGGACACGGGGGCAGGGTCTTTATGCGTTTACCGGCGATGTGGTGCAGTTCGTGGAACGGTGCGGGGTGAAGAAGGGAAATATTTCCCTGTTCTGCCGGCACACGTCCTGCTCCTTGCTCATTCAGGAAAATGCCGACCCGGATGTCATGCACGACCTGAACGGTTTTTTTGCCCGTTTGGTGCCCGAGGGCATGGACTGGCTGCGCCATGTATGTGAAGGCCCCGATGACATGCCCGCCCACATCCGTTCGGCGTTGTTGCCGGTCTCACTGGATATTCCGGTTGCCGATGGCCGCATGCTGCTGGGGACATGGCAGGGCATCTATCTGTTTGAACACCGTCGTGCGCCGCACCGGCGCGAGGTGGTCCTGAACCTTTCGGGGGAATGAGATGGGAATTTTGCGAACCTTTTTTGCCCGGGTGCCGGTCGGCAGGCTGGGCATGTTCCTGCTGCTGATCGCTTCTGTTGCGGCTTGTTCGTCCGGTATCGGCCCGGAAGCGCCCGTGTTTGCGGTGGTGCGGGCAAATGATGCTCATCGCCTGTCCCAATATCTGGCGGAAGGGGGCGACCCGGACCTTCGCAACGCGGCGGGGGATACGCTGCTTTATGTGGCGTCCGGGGCCAAGGGGGGGCCGGAAGTGGTGCGCCTGCTGTTGCTGGCGGGGGCGGATCCGAACCTGCAGTCGCGCCAGGGGCGAACGGCATTGCACACGGCGGCAGCGTGGTGTAACGCCAATACGGTGTCGCTTCTTTTCGAGGCCCATGCCCGTACGGACATTCGGAACGCGGAGGGCAAGTTGCCGATCGAGGTCATTTGCGCTTCGCCGCCCCAGAGGCGCCAGGAAGTGATGGACATGTTCCTGCAGGAGCGGGAAAGAGGGCAAGGGACCTGAAATCTTGGGTGAAGTGTTGAATTTTGCGCCGCTGGTGCTGGGGCTGCTGGCGGCGGGGGTGCTTGCCGGGCTTATTGCTGGCCTTCTGGGGGTCGGTGGTGGCATCGTCATGGTGCCGGCCATGGCGTTGGCCTTCGAGGCCATGGGCTATGACCCGGCGGTCTATCAGCATGTGGCGGTGGGTACATCGCTGGCGGTGATCATCGCTACCGGGTTTGCCAGTGCCCGGGCCCATTACCGGCGCGGCGCGGTGATGGTGGACACGTTGAAGATATGGGGACCGTTCATCGTTTCGGCCGCGTTGCTGGGGGGGCTGGCGGCACGTTTTTTCAGTGGTGATGCCCTTCGGATCATTTTTGGCGTCGTGGCCTTGTTCGTGGCTCTCAACATCGTGCTGCCGGTGCAGCGGCGTCTGATGGCAAAGCTGGGGGAATCGGTTCTGACCAACCGGATCATGGCCAGCATTGTCGGGTTCGTCTCCGCCCTGATGGGGATCGGGGGCGGTTCCCTGAGCGTTCCCACGCTGGCGGCATTCGGCCATTCCATGCACAAGGCGGTCGGCACGAGCGCGGCGCTGGGGGTGATGCTGGCCATTCCGGGCACCATCGGTTTCGTGGTGTCGGGCTGGGACGTGGCGGGGCGTCCGCCCTTTTCCCTTGGCTATGTGAACATTGTTGCCATGTTGATCATCGGTGTGATGGCGGCCAATGTGGCGCCGCTGGGGGCGTCTCTGGCCCATCGGCTGGATCAGAAAAGGCTCAAAGGGGCCTTTGGCCTGTTTTTGCTCGTGATTGCCTTGCGCATGTTGTGGCAGGCATTGGCCTGACGGGAAATGGCCTGACAGGCAGGCGGGGGCGTTGCCTGTCAGGGGGGAAAGGCTGTCGAGCCTGCCGGAGGGCCGCCCCCGCCTATTTCTGGATCAGTTGCCAGACCACGGAAACCTGCCTGACGGTTTCCAGCCTGCCTGCCGCAACGGGAACCGGGGCGGCTTCGGCGGCCATGCGGGCGACGATCATGTCCGGCTGGGGCAGCGGGGGCGGGGTCGGGCTGCCCTCGGTGATGGAAATGATGTTGCCCAACTGCACCCCTGCGGCGTCCGCATAAAGGCGTGCCTTTGCGATGGCGTCGGCCATGGCGGCGCGGCGGGCCTCCGCCTGCAGGGGGGCAGGGTCGGAGATGGAAAAGGATACCGAGTTGATCTGGTTGGACCCGGCGCTGACCAGTTGATCCAGTATCCTGCCAAGGGCTTCCGTTTCGCGGATCTTCACGGCGACGTTGTTGGATACCTGATAACCGGCAATGCGGGGGGGCGGAGTATACCCGTCGGAATTGCGCTGGTTCGAGTAATCATATTGGGGCTGGACGGAAAAATCCGAGGTCTGGATGTCCTCGTATTTTATGCCGGACCGGTGCAGAAGGGCGAAAAGTTTTTCCATGGCGGCGGTGTTGGCGGTCAGGGCGTCCCGTGCCGTCTTGCCAAGGGTCACGACACCGGTGCGGATGACGGCCACATCCGGGGTGCCGGTGACCCGGCCTTCACCGACAAGGGAAAGGGTGCCGGCCGGGGTTGGCCCCGGAGAAGCAGACTGGGCCAGTATGGGGGATGTACAAAGGGTGCCGGTGAAGGCCAGCACGGCAAGGAGGGGCGCCATTTTGGGCGGGGAGGCTAGATTTTTCATGTCAGTATTCCGGTTTGCAGATGCGTATCAAAAAATTTCTCGTACCTTTCCTGTGCACGGGGTTTGCGTCGCTTTTGGGGCGGGGCCGGGCAACGGGCCATCGCGGCATTTTGCCAATGGTGAATGGCATGCCGGTGACGAACGGCGTGTGGTGTGCAATGGGTAAAATGGTGGGCCCGGCAGGACTCGAACCTGCGACCAGACCGTTATGAGCGGCCGGCTCTAACCAACTGAGCTACAGGCCCACACCATTGCCGGGTCAGGACCGGATCCTGACCGTACCGGGAATGGCTGGTGCGGAGGCGCCTGTCGGTTCAAACTGCACCATGCAAGCGCTCCGGCGGGCACCTGATAGCCGACCCGGCAACCTGCCGTCAAAGCAAAAACGCAGGCAGAGCAGGGAAAGGGCGGAAACGGAGCCGGTCTGGCACTGGTGCGGCTGAACAAATTGTGAAGAGAAACGGGGAGGCGCAGCGATGCCAAATCTGCTACAAGCTGCGCATGATCCGGAATCTGCTTGCGCTGTTTTTTTCATTGATGCTGGTTTTTGCCACGTCTGCCCATGCCGGGCCGCTGGTTGCGGCCGTGCCGCAGCACGGGCCGGATTCCTGCGCAAGCCACTGGGACGTTTCCTCCCTTGCCGCGCCTTCGGATTGCCAGAAGGCTCCAGCCGGTCAGAACGGGTTGCACAGGTGCCTTGATCACCATCAGGCAACCGTTGTGCTGTGCCCGGCAGTGTTCGCGTTCCTTTCGCGTATTCCAGGCGCCGTGTTGCGCGATCCGGTTCCCGGTCAGCTTATTCTGTCTCCTTTTCCCGAGCCGCCACGACGGGGCTGAATCGCTGCTATCCGTTTCCGGATACCGGGGCAATGCACATGTGCGTTGCCGGCACTTCGGGACAGATGGCTGTTTCCCCTTTTGGCCGTTTCTTTCTGGAGCCCTTTTCTTTCGGAACCTTTCTTCCCGATATCCTTTCTTTCACGACGGCTTTTCTCCCAAGACAGTTCGCGTGGGGTTCCATTCGGTCCGGCCAGTTTCATCAACCAGAATGTCAACGTTACCTTTCGGTTCGATTTTCGAGCATCGCCATGTTCCAGCATGGCACAACATCCATCAAAGGAATGAAATGAAATGAGCAAATATTCCCCCCATTCTTCCACAAAAAGCGGTCGGCGGGCCTTTCTGGTCCGCGGAGCGGGGGCGCTGGCAGCGGGGTCCCTTTCCGCCAGTATCCTGGCACGGCCTGCGCTGGCCCTGACCCGCGCCGAACGGGCCGCTGCCAACCGGGCGGAGTTCGAAGCCTATCAGCGCATGTACGGGCCGCTGCCGGACGAGAAATTCCCGGTTCCGGCGGTTGATCTCAGCCATATCGACCCGGCCTATCTGCGCAAGTTCGGCGATTATGCAACGGACGAGATGCCCGGAACCGTCATTGTGGATACCGCCAAGCGGGTTCTTTTTCTGACCTTGCCCGAAGGCAAGGCCATCCGTTATGGCGTCGGTATCGGACGGGCCGGGTTTGCCTGGTCGGGGCGGGCCATCATTCATCACAAGAAGGAATGGCCAACCTGGACGCCGCCATCCGAGATGATCGCCCGGCAGCCGGAACTGGAAGTGTGGCGCAACGGCATGCCTCCGGGGCTGGAAAATCCCCTGGGCGCAAGGGCCTTGTATATCTTCCAGAACGGCAAGGACACGCTGTATCGGCTCCATGGTACCGGGCAGCCCGAAACCATCGGCAAGGCGGTTTCCAGCGGGTGTGTCCGTCTGCTGCATCAGGACGTGATTGATCTTTACAACCGGGTGCCCGATCACACGCCGATCGTGGTTCT
>JALWTJ010000161.1 GCA_027082895.1 Hyphomicrobiales bacterium
CTGGTTCAGTAGGGGGACGCATGTTGGGCAGGTGGATGGATGGCTGATCCGGAAGAAGACGACAAGCTGGCGGCGGAATGGGGCCTGGACCTGAACGATGATTCGCTCGGGCTGGGCGATGATGGCGCTGCGGGCGAGGGGGAAGGGGACGGCTCGACGGACGATGCCATGGCGGCGGAATGGGCCGCCATGATTGATGGCGACGGCGATGTGGAGGAAACGGAAGGGGTCGACCGGGTTCTGAACCAGGACGAGATCGACAATCTGCTGGGGTTCGATCCCACTGCTGCCGAAAATGTCGAACTGACCGGGGTGCAAGCGCTGATAAATTCGGCGCTGGTGTCCTATGAGCGCCTGCCGATGCTGGAGATCGTGTTCGACCGGCTGGTGCGTCTGGCCACCACGTCCTTGCGCAATTTCACGTCGGACAATGTGGAAGTATCCCTTGATTCCATTACCTCGGTCCGGTTCGGTGATTATCTCAATTCCATTCCCCTGCCCGCGATACTTTCGGTGATAAAGGTCGAGGAGTGGGACAATTACGGTCTTTTGACCATCGACAGCGGCCTGATCTATTCCATGATCGACGTTCTTCTGGGCGGGCGGCGCGGCAACGGGGTGATCCGGGTGGAGGGGCGCCCCTATACCACCATTGAACTGTCTCTTTCCCGGCGCCTGATCGAATTGATCCTTGAGGATACCAAGAAGGCATTCGAGCCGCTGACGCAGGTCAATTTCACCCTGGAGCGGCTGGAAACAAATCCCCGGTTTGCCGCCATTTCCCGGCCGGCCAATGCCGCCATCCTGATCGAGTTGCGTATCGACATGGATGATCGGGGGGGGAAGGTGGAAATCCTGTTGCCCTACGCCACCATCGAGCCGATCCGGGAGCAGCTGCTCCAGGTGTTCATGGGGGAGAAATTCGGCCGGGATCCGACCTGGGAAGGGCATCTGGCAACGGAAATTTATGCGGCGGATGCGGAGGTGGAAGCCGTTCTGCAGGAACTGGATCTTCCCCTGTCCCGCGTCATGTCGCTGGAGGAGGGGGAAACGATCCTGTTCGAGCAGTCCCCGGAGGAGCCCATTACCCTGCGCAGCGGGGGGGTGGACATTACCGAGGCGATAATGGGGCATATCGGCAGCAAGGTTTCGGTGCGCGTCACGCGCTCCCTCAATCCACAAAGTGTAACCATGGCCGCGTTCGAAGCCATGGACGAACAAGCGGGGAATGCATAAATGCAGGGTTTTTCCATGGGGTTTGTCATCGAGTCATTTGTTTCCGTTCTTCTCGTCATGACAATTGGTTATTGCTATGTCCTGAACAAGCGTCTGAAGAACCTTCAGGCGGATAAGGAAACCATGCGGGACATGATCGGGGATCTGGTTGCGGCTACCAACATGGCCAACAGCGCCATTGGCCAACTCAAGGAGGTAGCCACGGAAACGGACATGACCCTGAATGCGCGGCTGGAGGAAGCGGAGCGGTTTTCCGTGGAACTGGCCAACCATGTGGTCGCCGGTCAAAAAGTGGTGGAAAAGATTGCCAAGATCACCAGTGCTGCGCGGGGGTCGGAAACCATTGCGCGGGTGGAAAACCGGCGGGCGGGCATGGCGCTGGAGCAGTTGGCCATTCATGAACGGCGCAAGGGGAATGCCGCGTGAAGAATATCCGGCTCATTCCCATTGTGCTGATGGCCACGTCGGCCCTGCTGCTGTTCAAGGCAATCGGGTTGCTGACTCATGGCAGCTATGTGATCGAGGGTACACAAAGCGTGGTGGCCCAGTCCGGTCCGGTGGTGGCGGATGGGCAGGCGTTGGCAAATCCGGCCGCACCGGATGTTGCATCTGCCGGTGGCGGGGCGGGAGACGGGACAGGGGACGGAGCAGGGAACGGTGCCAGCACGGACGCGTTGAAACTGTCCCGTCTGGACGAGGAGGCTGCCCGGCGGGCCGCCGATTCCCTGTTCAGCGCCACCAACAGCCCCATTCCGGACAATGGTCAGTCCGATGCCCTGCCAGTGGTTGAAAATTCGGATGGCCAGCATGTGCTGTTTACCACCGAGGACGGCACGTCGCTGACCGAAGAAGCCATCTTGCAGCGTTTGCGGGACCGGCGGGTGGAACTGGATGCACGGGCGGAGCAACTGGACATGCAGGCGGCCCTTGTCAAGGCGGCCGAGATCAAGCTGGATGAACAGGTGGCCCGGCTGGAGGCGCTCAAGGCGGAAGTGCAGGGATTGCTGGAGCAGCAGGGCAAGGCAGGTGAGCAGCAGTTTGAAGCGCTGGTCAGCATGTATTCCAACATGAAGCCGGCGGATGCGGCCAAGGTGTTCGATTCCCTGGACATGGGGGTTCTGCTGCGGCTGGCGGTGAAGATGAGCCCGCGCAAGATGTCTCCCATCCTAGCGGCCATGAGTGTCGAGCGGGCACAGGAACTTACCCTGAAAATGGCTGCCAACCCCACCGGCGTAGCGCTTGCAGGGCCACAGGACATGGCGCCTTCCGACGGGGGAGAACTTCCCCAGATCGTCGGCCAGTAGCATGGGCATGCGGCCTTTCGGGGGCACCCTGGGGGGATGGAACGAAAGCGGACGCGCACGGCAGGAGCGGGGATATTTATCTCGGGTTAAGCGTATTGGCGTAATCTGGGACTGACGGACGGGCCTGGCGGACACATGCAACGATTGAACCTGACTCATTGCTGGAAGATCGGCGCAAGGCCGCTGTTCGTGCTGAGCTGGCTCGTGCTGAGCTGGCTCGTGCTGGGCGGGGCGGCTGTTGGGCGGGAAAAGCTTGAAATCAGCGCCCGCCAGATGGACGGGTTCGGGCGGATTGTCCTGACATTCCCGGGCCGGTTTGATCTGCCCCCTTACACAGTCAACTCGGAAAACGGTATCCTTTCCATCGTGTTCGAGGAACCGGTTGATCTGATCCTGCCTGATGTCAGTGGCGCTCTTCCCCAGTTCATTTCCATCAGCCGCATCGATCCGGACCGCAAGGGAATCCGTTTCGGTCTGAAGCAGGAGATCCGGCTCAACAAGCTGGAAGCGGGAGAACAGCTTTATCTGGATTTCCTGCCTCTTTCCTGGCAGGGACTGGCTCCCGGGCTTCCGACGGCGGTGGTGGAAAAACTGGCCAAGCGGTCCCAGGAAGCGGCGGACATGGCTGAATTGCAGCGACGCATGGAATATGCGCGCACGCACAATCCTTCCGCAACAATCAGCGTGGGGCGGCATCCCACCTTCGTGCGGCTCCTGTTTGACTGGAGCGAGGATACCGAGGCGCGCTACGTCCAGGAGGGCACCAGCGCGCAGCTGATCTTTTCCTGGCCGGCGGAACTGGATCTGTACAACCTGATTTCGGACTTGCCCGAGGAAATTCTTTCCGTAAATGACAGGGTGGAGGGGGCCGACACCATCCTCACCCTCAATCTTGCGGAAGGGGTGGAGCCCCGCTTCTACAAGAATTCGGATCGCGAATTCGTGGTTGATATCGACCGGATGAAACCGGATGCGGCAACCATCAATGCCGAGGCCCTGCTGGCGGCGGCCGAAGAGGAACGGCGTCAGCGCGATCTTGAAAAGGCACGAGCGGAGGAGGCGGCGCTTGCGGCAAAGCAGGGGCAGGTGGGCGTGCCGGTGACCGAGCAGAAGGAACTGACCCCACGCCTGACGCGGGTCGGCTCGACAGTGCGCATAACCCTGCCTTTCATCACGGAAACACCGGCGGCCCTGTTCCAGCGGGGGGACTATCTGTGGATGGTGCTGGATACCACGGTGGTTATCAACAACCCGGACAACAAGGACATTCTGGCCAGTATCAGCGACGATTTTTCGGTGATTTCGGCCGGAGATACCCAGATCGTGCGCATGCACATGACCTCGCGGGGGGTGGCGTCCCTGGGAACGCAGGGCACCGACTGGATCGTTTCCATCGGCGATGACCTGATGTCTCCCACCGAGCCGGTGCAACTGGATCGGCGGCAGGACGACAGGGGGCGTTTCGAGATCGTGGCTTCGGTGGATCGCCCGGTGCGCCTGCATGAAATTCGCGATCCCGAAGTCGGGGACATTCTGGAGGTAGTCACCCTTTTTCCCCCCGCGCACGGGATCGTGCGGCGCCTCAACTATGTGGATTTTACCGCGCTGGCCTCGGTGCAGGGGCTGGTCTTCAGTCCGCGCCGGGAACAGTTGAACATTTCCCTGCATTCCAAGGAAGTGGTGATCGGCTCCCCCGAGGGGCTGGTCCTTTCCTCCATAGCGGGGTCGGGGAACAGGAAAGGGGATGGGCTGCTACCCATGCGGGAGGCTTATCTGGACCTGAATGGGCTGGTGGAAACCGACCCGGCCGAACTGAGCAAGCAGCGGGAATCCCTGTTGTCCCGGGCGGCGACCGGTCTGGGACGGGAAAAGGTCAATGCGCGGCTGGAACTGGCGCATCTTCTGCTGGCCAACCAGTTGGGTTATGAGGCGGTGGGGGTTCTGAACCTTCTTATCGGGGAGAACCGGGTTTCGGACCTGATGGATGATGCGCTGGTGACCAGAGCGGCGGCGGATGTGGTGGCCTTTCGGCCCGCAGATGCGCTGGAAACTCTCAAGCAGGGCACGTTTGCCGGTTCGCCCGACAGTCTGATGTGGCAGGCCATTGCCCGCACCGATCTGGGGGATTTCAAGGGCGCGCGCCTCGATGTGCTGTCATCGGAGGCGGTTTATGGATCCTATCCCAACTGGGTGCAGGCCCGCTATCTGCTGTCGGCGGTGCGGGCGGCGGTTGAGACGGGGGATCGGGAGATGGCCCGTCGCATGATGCGGGAAATGGACAAGGTCGGCCTGACCACGGAGCAGTTCAGCCTGAAGCTGCTCCTTGAGGGGCGTATCGATGAGCTGGGGCAGCGTTTTGACGAAGCACTTGACACCTATGGGCAGGTGATTTCCCAGGATATTCGTCCGACGCGGGCAGAAGCCATCTACCGTACTGTCTACCTGTTGGACCGGATGGGGCGGCTGGATGCGGAGCAGGCCATTCAGACCCTTTCGCGGGAGTCCATTGTGTGGCGGGGCGGTCCGGTCGAGGCCAAGATGCTGCAGCTTCTTGCCCGCTTGCAGTTCGATAACCGGAAATATCGCGATGGGTTTTCCACCGTCCGCGAGGCGGCGGAAGCCCAAGTTGAGGATGATGCCATTCTGGCCCTGACCGAGCGGGCGCAGGAAGTGTTTGCCGATCTCTACCTGAACGGGGAGGCGGATGCCCTTGATCCGGTGGAGGCACTGACGCTGTTCTACGATTTCCGCTACCTCACGCCGCCGGGGGCGCGGGGGGACGAAATGATCCGCAATCTGGCGCGGCGGCTGATCCGGGTCGACCTGCTGGCCCAGGCCGCCAGCCTGCTGGAATATCAGGTGGATGTGCGCCTGGACGGGGCCGCCCGATCCCAGATCGCGGCCGACCTGGCGGTGGTCTACATTGCCAATCATGAGCCGGCAAAGGCTCTCAAGGTGCTGTCGCGCACCGCTCTTGCCAATCTGCCGCCTTCCCTTGAACGCCAGCGCCGGCTGCTGGAGGCGCGGGCCCTGATCGATGAGGGGCGGATGGAAATTGCACTGGATGTGCTGGACCGTCTCGAGGGGCGGGACGTGGACTTGTTGCGGGTGGATGCCTATTGGAAATCGCAGCAATATCGCAAGGCGGCCGAACAGATCGAGTTGATCTATTCCCGGCGCAACCCGGATGCGGATCTGGCGCAGCCTGCCCGGCTCAACCTGGTCAAGGCCGCTGTGGGGTATGTGCTGGACGGGGACGAGCTGGGGCTCAGCCGCCTGCGCTCCAAGTTTGCGCAACGGCTTGCCAATTCGCCCGAATGGGACCTGTTCGACTACATCACGGGCGACGTGGTGCAGTCGAGCGGCGATTTCCGGTCGGTGGTGGCAAAGGTCACAAATATCGACGGGCTGACAACGTTCCTGAATGCCTATCGGCAGACCTATGGTGGTGACGGGGCACTGACCCCTTCGGCGGGCAAAGCGGTATCCTGAACCTGTCGCGGGACGGTGTGGCAGGCAAGCAAGCGTCGCCGACTGCTCAGCCGCTGACGAAGCTGCGCACGATGGAACCCGCCACCAGGTGCCAGCCATCCACCAGCACGAAGAAGATCAGCTTGAAGGGCAGTGAGATCACCACCGGGGGCAGCATCATCATGCCCATGGACATGAGCACGGAGGCCACTACCATGTCGATGATGATGAAGGGCAGAAACAGCAGAAATCCGATTTCAAAGGCGCGGCGCAATTCGGAAATCATGAAGGCGGGAACAAGGATGGTCAGGGAGAGATCCTCGGCCCTTTCCGGCGGCGGATCCCCGGACAGGTCCATGAACAGGGCCACGTCCTCGTCGCGCACGTTGGCGCGCATGAACTGGTGGATCGGGGCGGCGCTCTTGTCGAAGGCTTCCTGAAACTCGATGCGTCCCTCGATCAGGGGGGCGATGCCCTGATCATAGCTCTGTTGCAGGGTTGGGCCCATCACGAAGGCCGTCAGAAACAGGGCAAGGGAAATCATGACCGTGTTGGGGGGGGCGGTCTGCAGTCCGATAGCGGTGCGCAGCAGGGACAGGATGACCACGATGCGGGTGAAGCTGGTCACCATGACCAGGATCGAGGGGGCGAGGGACAGGACCGTTATCAGGCCGATCAGCTGGATGGCGCGCTCGGTCAGGGTGCTGTCATTGCCAAAATTGATGGAAATGTCCTGGGCGAAACCGGTGCCGGGAAATAGTAGCGCGAGCACAAGGGCAGACAGGATCAGGGTGAACCTGGTGGCGATGGAAACAGGGATATGCCCAGTCTTGCAGGACGCGCGGCACCTCGTGCCCGGAAACCGCTTCACGCCTGTTGTCCGGCGCTCTTGTTCAGGGGTGCCGATCCATTTTTCGGCGACGGCCCGCAGGGGGTCAGTGGCCCTGATCCTCGGGATTCTTCCCGTGTGATTCTTCGGGTTGCCTTTTGCTGGAATCCTCTTTGCGTGCCCCTTCTGAATCGTTTCCGGCCTGCGATTTCGGTCCATTGGTGTCATTGCCACTTCCGGTCCCTTTTTCGATCCGTTCCATGGCA
Source organism: Hyphomicrobiales bacterium (assembly GCA_027082895.1). Taxonomy (GTDB): domain Bacteria; phylum Pseudomonadota; class Alphaproteobacteria; order Rhizobiales; family Devosiaceae; genus DROE01. Next base: position 7,107 of record JALWTJ010000161.1, read on the forward strand.
TGGGCATCAGCCTGTGCGCCATCGGTTTCTTTCGCAACTGGTCCGGTTTTATCTGAGTCGGTGTCCCCTGGCCCATCAATATCGGCGTCAGCGGGATTTTGCGGGCTGCTGCTGGGGGCGACCATTTCGCTTACGGGGCGCAGGAGGCCGGTATGGCGCAGGGAATGGGGGGGCGCGTCTTCGCTGGCATTTGCCATCTTGCGCAACTGCTCCATGGCCTGATCGGCATCATCGGTGATGGCAGGGGGAGGGG
>JALWTJ010000162.1 GCA_027082895.1 Hyphomicrobiales bacterium
GCTGGTGGCGGCGGACGGGGGCGCTGGGGCCTGCGCGAAAGCGGGCATTGTTCCCGATGGCATCATCGGGGACATGGATTCCCTTGAAAACCGGGAAGAGTGGGAAGCAAAATGCCCCGTTTTCCCCATTGCGGAGCAGGAGAGCACGGATTTCGAGAAATGCCTTTATTCGACGCGCGCGGTAAGGACTCTGGCGCTGGGCATGACGGGAAAACGGCTGGATCACACGCTGGCGGCGCTGGACGTGCTGGCAAAGTACAGCGGACAGCGCAAGCTGGCACTGGTGGGAAGCCGCGATCTTGTTCTGGCCGTTCGGGGCGCATGTTCGTTCCGATGTGCGCCGGGCGCGCGGGTGTCCGTTCATCCGCTTCAGGCGATCCGGTTTGCCCGTTCTTCGGGTCTTGAATATTCCCTTGAAGGGGTGGAACTGGCGCCGGGGAAGAAAAGCGGCACGTCCAATCGGGCGACATCCGATTTCGTCGAAATTCTTCCGGAGCCGAACGAAAATTCGCCCTACCTTGTGCTTATGGACCAGAAATATCTGGATTTCTGGTTGCAGGGGGAGTTCGTTTGAAAAAGAAAATCCTGCTGGTGGTGTTTGTACTGATCCTGCTGGTCTGGCTGAACAACAGTTCCGCGTTCATTGATCCGGGCAGCAATGCAACCGGGGTTCTTGCCCATCGCGGTGTTCATCAGACATTTTCCATGGAGAACCTGGAAAATGATACCTGCACCGCTCAACGGATCAACCCGGTCACGCATTCCTTCATCGAGAATACCATTCCGTCGATGCAGGCGGCATTTGATGCCGGGGCCGAGGTGGTTCAGCTTGATGTTCATCTGACCCGGGACAAGCGATTTGCGGTTTTTCATGACTGGGAGCTTGAGTGCCGCACAAACGGCAAGGGGGTTACCCAGGATCAGGACATGGCCTATCTGAAAACGCTGGATGTGGGCTATGGATATACTGCTGACGGGGGGGCGACCTATCCGTTGCGCGGCAAAGGGGTTGGGCTGATGCCCACCTTGCGCGACGTGTTTGAAGCGTTTCCGAATCGTCTGTTTCTCATCAATTTCAAGAGTCGGCGTGCGGATGAAGGGGAGGCCCTGGTCCAACTGTTGACGGAAAATCCGCAATGGAAGGACATGGTTTTCGGTGTGCAGGGGGGGGACGTGCCGACCCGCATCGTAACCGGTTCGTTGCCGGACATTCGGGGAAGTGACAAGAAATCAACGCTCGCCTGCCTGGGCCAGTATGAGGCCCTGGGCTGGACCGGTTATGTTCCCGATGCGTGCCGTAACAGCCTGGTGCGGGTTCCGGAAAATCTTGCCTGGGCATTGTGGGGCTGGCCCCACAAGTTCACCCGGCGAATGGAAGATGCCGGCAGCATCGTGGTTCTGATGGGGCCCTATGGCGCGGGGGGTTTTGGTTCGGGAATTGACCGGTCCGATCAGTTGGGCAGCGTGCCGGACAATTTTGACGGGCTGGTGTGGACTGACCGGGTGGAAGTGGTCGGCCCTGCCCTGAGCGGGAAAGTGTGAGCGCGGAGTTTTCCGGCACGGGCAGGCAAGGGTGTGAAAAAGGATGGCAGGATGGCCCGTTCGGGCCCGGGTCGCACATTGTGCATGGCTTTCTTGCGATCAACCCGCCAGAGCGTCCTGCGCCTTGCTCTTTTCCTGCGCAGCCTGTTTTACGCTGGCCTGAACCTTTTCGAAGGCGCGCACCTCGATCTGGCGGATGCGTTCGCGCGATACGCCATATTTCTGCGCCAGCTGT
>JALWTJ010000163.1 GCA_027082895.1 Hyphomicrobiales bacterium
GTCCAGATAGGGATGGCGCAGAAGCCGGGCCAACAGGGCCTCGTTGACCCGCCCCGACAATGCGAGACGACCGTCCCGGTCCATGGAGCCCTGGCCATGCTGGCGCACCCAGTCATTGAGAGGGGCGCTGGCGGGGCCGGTATCAAAGCCGATCAGTTTCCCCTCCCCGTCCCGCCATGAAATGTTGGCTACACCCCCCAGATTAAGAATGGCCGTTTCGGGCCCCGCACCGATCTCGTCCAGCAAAAGCTGATGATAGATGGTGCACAGGGGGGCGCCCTGCCCGCCCGCTTCCATGTCGGCGGAGCGAAAATCAAAGGCTACGGGAATGCCAAGTTCGCGGGCCATCAGGGCGCCATCGCCCAACTGGCGGGTTTTTCCCTTTCTGCAGGCCGTGGGCGCCCGATGGAGAACGCTCTGGCCGTGAAAGCCGATGACTGCAATGTCCGTTGGAGCCATATCGGCCTGTTGCAGCAACTTCTGGACCGCACCGGCCTGGGCAAGGGTCAATTCCCTTTCCGCCATGGAAAACAGGGGTGGTTCCGGGCCGGTAAAACCCCAGTTGGCGGCCTGTTCAAGGCATTGGGCCAGCATCGTGTTGATATGTTGGGGATAGGACACCATCATGGCGGGGCCATGTTCGAGAATGGTTTGCCCGTCGGTACGAAGCAGGGCCACGTCCACGTCGCCATCAAGAACCGTTCCGGTCATCAGGCCTGCGGCCCAGATAGGATGCATCTGATCGTTCCTGTCTGTCTTGCGCACGAAAAGAGTGCCCCTCTCCTCCCGCGACATGCAACGGGCAAAATGTGCCGAAAAGGCTTCAGCCTGCCGCCTGTCTCCGGACCGCATCCGTGACTTCATCGACAGCCTGTCGCAGCACGTCCACGATTTCATCCACCTGCTGGTCCTGCATGATGAAGGGAGGCGCCAACAGGACGTGATCGCCATTCTTTCCGTCGATTGTGCCCTGCATGGGATAGCACATCAGGCCCCGCGCGAACGCGGCCTTCTTGATCTTCTGCGCTACCTTGAGGGCCGGGTCAAAGGGTGTCTTGCTCCCGCGGTCCGCAACCAGTTCGATACCGCGGAACAGGCCCCGGCCCCGGAGGTCGCCCACATGGGGATGCTGTGCGAACGCTTCGTCAAGACGTTGCTCCATCAGCTTGCCCAGATGGACAACCCGGCTCAGCAGGTCATCGTCCACGATCCGCTCCAGCACCGCATGGGCGCAGGCGGCTGCAACGGGGTGGCCCATATAGGTATGGCCGTGCTGGAAAAATCCGCCATTGCGGGTGACCTCCTCATAGATTCGGGCCGAGCACATCATGGCGCTGACCGGCTGGTATCCCGCCCCCATGCCCTTGGCGATGGTAACGATGTCCGGGCGTACACTATCCTGTTCGCAGGCAAAAAGGGTACCGGTGCGCCCCATGCCGCACATGACTTCATCAAGAATGAGCAGGATGTCGTAGGTATCGCAGATCTGACGGATACGGGCGAAATACCCTTCCACGGCCGGCACCGCTCCCATGGTAGCGCCCACAACCGGTTCGGCAATGAAGGCCATGACCTTTTCCGGGCCCACCCGCAGGATTTCCGCTTCCAGTTCATTGGCCACCCGCTCCCCGTATTCGCGCGCGGTCTCCCCCTCCTCCCGATCACGATAGGCATAGCAGGGGCTTATGTGGCTCATGTCCAGCAGCAACGGCGAAAATTGCCGCCGCCGCCACTCATTGCCCCCCGCACTCAGGGCACCAAGGGTGTTGCCGTG
>JALWTJ010000164.1 GCA_027082895.1 Hyphomicrobiales bacterium
GGCGAAACCGCTGGCATAGGTGGTGTCCCCGATCAGGGGATGGCCGGCATGGGCCATGTGCACCCGGATCTGGTGGGTGCGGCCGGTTTCCAGTTCGCACAGGACCTTGGCAATCTGCCAGCCCGGACCGGAAAAGCGGGCAAGGGTCGTGAAATGGGTGATGGCGGTGCGTCCGTCCTTTCTTACCGCCTGTTTCAGGCGGTTACGCGGATCGCGGCCAAGGGGGGCGTCAATGGTACCGGAAAACAGGGGGTGGTGCCCCCACACGAAGGCCACATACTGGCGGGAGAGGGGGCCGGTCCGGCCATGGTCGGCGAACTGGTCGGCCAGCCCCTTGTGGGCAGCATCGGTCTTGGCGGCGACCATGACACCGGTCGTGTCCTTGTCCAGCCGGTGCACGATTCCGGGACGGCGCACGCCGCCGATACCGGCCAGGGACGTGCCGCAATGGTGAATCAGCGCATTGACCAGGGTGCCGTCCGGGGTGCCGGGTGCGGGGTGAACCACCATTCCGGCCGGCTTGTTGATGACGATCAGGTGATTGTCCTCAAACAGGATATCAAGGGGAATGTCCTCAGGCCGGGGAACCGGGTCCAGGGGGGGCGGAATATTGATCGAAATCACCATTGAAGGTTTGACGCGCAGTTTCGGCTCACATAGCGTGGCGCCGTCGATCGCCACGTCACCATTCAGGATCAGCTGCTTGATGCGGGTGCGGGAAAGGTCGGCAAGAGCGGCAGCAAGGAAGGCATCCAGACGGGTGCCGGCATGTTCGTGCGCCACCGTGACCTGAAAGGGTTCAGGTCCGTCCAATCGTTCAGGAGTTTCCGGCATGGCTCAATCAGACCCTTCGGTTCAGGAAGAAAACAGCGAGATGAGCGCAGAGGCGCGGGCAGTGATCGGCAAGGCCCGTCGATCCTTCGGCTTTTCCATGAGCATTCTCATCCTGGGGTTTATGGCGATTGTTCTGGCGCTTGTCTATCGCGCAACGCGGGACGGGGAAAGTGTTGCCGACCGGTACCAGCTGGAATCGGTGCCCCTGCCGGGCAATGCCGAGGTGGTTTCCCTGGTGCCGGTACGCGATGTGATTGCCCTGACCTATCGTGTTGAGGGGGCGACCATGTTGCGACTGATCCGGGTCACCGATGGCGAGGTGATCAAGGAAATTCCCGTTGGTTCGGAAACGCCATAAGGGCTTGCCTGCGCGCTCGTCCGCGTCCGGCCCGGCACTCTGCCGTGAATGGTTGAAGATGGACTGAAACGTTCCGAATGGCGCGTTTTTGCTCTGTGCCTGATCACGGGAAGGGGAGGCGGATGCGCGCTGCGGGCGGGTGCTGCCTGGTGTTGCTGGCGCTTCCAGGGCGTTGCGCCCCCAGATTCCGCTTTTCATAACTTATTGATAACATGAGTATTTTTGTTCCTTATTTGACGGGGGATGATATCGGGTCGCGGGGAGTTGAGCCGGAAGTGACTGAATCCGGTTTGACGTTTGCAGGGCTCCTTCTGCACAACTTGGGGGTTACCAAATGTAAAAAACTTTTGGAGTTTAGGATGAGCGTGAAGAAACTGACATCAGATATCTTGAAGGGCGCCGGCATATTGTCCCTCATGCTGGGAATGTCCGTGGGAATGGGTGGAACAGGTGTGGCGCAGGATGCCACGGCGGCTCCGTTCACGTCGACGGATGCGGAAGAAGAGGGCTATTGGTATTCCCGCTACAATCTGGGCAACCTGTCCATGCGCAGCGGGCTTGGCAATATCGTCAC
>JALWTJ010000165.1 GCA_027082895.1 Hyphomicrobiales bacterium
GACCAGAACAAGCCCGTCCGGCTCCAGGCCCGAAATGATTTCCGCCTTGGCCCGCGCTACCCCTTCCGCATCTTCAAAATTTCCCACATGAGCGACTCCCACATGGGTGACCAGCGCCACATGGGGGTGCACCTGCTCCACCAGGGCGGCGATTTCCCCGCTATGGTTCATGCCGATCTCGAACACGCCAAAATCAGCAGAAGGAGGCAGATTGGCCAGCATCAGGGGCACCCCCCAATGATTGTTGTAGCTCCTGATCGAGGCATGGGTTGCTCCAGCCCCGGCAAGCACCTCCGCCACCATGCTCTTGGTAGTGGTCTTGCCCGCCGACCCGGTAACGGCAACGATCCGTGCGCGGGAACGGGTCCGTGCCCACCGTCCGAGCCTTTCCAGCCCCGCAAGCGGATCCGGCACCTCCAGCACCGGCATGCCGGCAAACGCGCCAGCCCGCCCCTCCTCCACCATGGCAAGGGCTGCTCCCCTTTCAAGGGCATTGGCAACGAAATCATGACCATCGAAATTATCGCCCCTGATGGCAACGAACAACGCATTGCCCTGAAGGGTCCGGCTGTCAATGGAAACCGATCCGACCATGGCATCGGGCAGCCCTGCTGCTGCTTCCGAAAGCTTTCCCCCGGTCGCCTCGACCAGTTCCTGAAAGGAAAAAAGTCCGCCCATGTTCAGCCCTGAATGGCTCTTGCCACCTGTTCATGATCGCTGAACGGATGCTTGACCGTGCCGATGATCTGGTAATCCTCGTGCCCCTTGCCCGCGATCAGAACCACGTCCCCCTTGCCCATTTCCGCCACCACCCGATGAATGGCGTCCTGTCGCGGGGCCACCTCCACCGCCCGCGGACAGGCTTCCATGATCTGGGCCCGTATGGCCGCCGCATCCTCGGTACGCGGATTGTCATCGGTAACGATGACCGCATCCGCCAGCGCACAGGCGATTTCCCCCATCTGCGCCCGCTTTCCCTGATCCCGGTCGCCACCGGCACCAAAAACCACCCGCAACTTGCCCGAAACAAAGGGCCGGAGCGCGGAAAGGGCCGTTTTCAGAGCGTCCGGTGTATGGGCATAATCGACAAAGATGGCCCCTCCCTTGTGGTCAGCCACTTTTTCCAGACGCCCCCGTGCGCCCTCAAGCTTTTCCAGCGCCGGAATGACAGCGTCCTTGTCCGCCCCCCCGGCAACCACCATGGCCGCCGCCAGCACCGCATTGGCCGCCTGAAATTCCCCCGCCAGCGGCAGGTGAAATTCCATGGGTTCCCCCACCAGACGGCCAACAACCTTCTGGCCCCACCCTTCGCGTTCGATGCTGGAAATCTCGATATAGGCACCCTCACGCCCCACGCTCAGGGGTGTGGCGCCCCGTTCCATGGCCCCGAAAAGAAACGGCATGTGCCCCATGTCGTCGCCATTGACCACGGCTGCCCCGCCTTCTGCCATCAGATCCTTGAACAGGCGCAGTTTTGCTGCCCCGTAATCTTCATCATTTTCATGATAATCCATGTGGTCGCGACTGAGATTGGTAAAGGCAACCACCTTGAAGCTCACCCCGTCCAGGCGCCGCTGGTCCAGCCCGTGACTGGACGCCTCGATCACCACATGGTCAACCCCTTCCCCCTTGAGACGGGCCAATTCCCGATGCAGGGTCAGGGGGTCCGGCGTGGTCAGCGTCCCCGGTTCCAGCCCCTGGGCACTTTGCAGGCCAAGGGTGCCGATGCTGGCGCCCTTTATCCCCAGCTGTTGCCA
>JALWTJ010000166.1 GCA_027082895.1 Hyphomicrobiales bacterium
ACCTCCATCTGACCAAGGGCGAAGAATTCCACGTCGTTCGCCCGGGCAGGCCCTTGCCACCCCGCTGGACAATACCGCCCCGGCCAACGACGTGGAATTCTTCGCCCTTGGTCAGATGGAGGTCTCCCGGGACATGATCCGCCGGTTCCAGTCCGGCGCCGACATTGTGGGGCCCTACGGTTTCATCATCAACCTGGACAATGGGAGCGCAAAGTGACCAGCAGGATTTTCTGGAAGAGGATTGCCGGTGTGTGTGTGGCCCTCGTGCTGAGCATGGCCGGCGCCGGTTGCGCCTATGATTATCTGCAACATACCGACCGGGTGGCCTTCGGGGCGGGAAATGCCGTCACATCCAACCTGGAAAGCCAGACCACGGACCCCTCCTCCCACAGCCAGCAGCATACTGCAGGACTGGGCAAGAACGGCAACATTGCCGGAAACTGACCCCCGGCAGCATCCCACGGCAAACGCCGGAATTCAGCGAACAGTATCAGGCAAAACCGATTTCCGGCAAAAACAGGCTCAGGCCGAGGAACGCGCCACCGCATCGGACAACATGCGGATATTGTTAGCCACCACCAGATTTTCCGGGTCCAGCGCCGCCGCCTTGCGGAAATTCACAAGGGCCGAACGCAGATTGCCGCGAAGCATGAACGAATAGCCCAGATTGTTGAAATATTGCACGCTGTCGCCGCTGATCCGATGCAGGGAAGCATAGACCCGATCCGACAGATCGAACCGGCCCAACCGGTCATAGGAAGCCGCAAGCCCCACATAGCTTTCCGCGTTCTGCGGTGCCAGTTCCGCCGCCCGCTTGTAATAGGCCGCCGAATAGCCGAAATCATTTGTCTTGAAATGGGCCCGCGCCCGCGCCAGCGCATCATCGACCGTTGAAATGCCCTGTCCCGAAATATCGGCAATCCGCGTCGGCGCGCCACCGAAGGCGCTGGAGCCGCCGAAATTTCCCAGGCTGCACCCCCCCAGCGCCAACACGATCAGCGCCCCGGCAAGGCCGCGCACAAGCCGGTTTCCGACATGATTTCCAGCAGCAAGATCCATGGCGACATACTCCCGAAAAGGCCCCACGAACGGCCACGGGCCGCCCCTAGAGACTAAAAGAGCAGTTACCTAAATTTGGTCAACGCCGTAAACGAACGGCAAACAAGGTAAGAAAAGCGTTAACGCCCGTTGCGACGAGCCCCGGTCGCCACCCGACCGCACACCGCCGCCCGAAAGCCCCACGGGAAAAAACCGGACCGGCCAGACCAGCCCGATCAGTCCTCCTCGATCATCCGATGGCTGTCCGCCGCTTCCAGATCAAGCCCATAGGCGGCACTGATACGGGAGATGAAGGCAAGCGTTTCGGGCTGAAACGGTGCCTTTCCTGCAAATGCATGCAGCACGATACCCTCGATCAGATCGCCAAGACCCATTTCCTTTTCCGCCGCCAGAGCCTTGAGAACCTTGAGAAGTTTCTTTTCCAGCCGCACCCCGGTCTGCACCCTCTGGATCTTTTTCAAACGTTCTGCCATGGCCCCACCTTCTCTTGCCATCATATCACCCCCGGCCCGTCCCGGAATGATCCGGCGGGCGGCACCCCGATGTTCCCCCACCAGTTGAAAAACCGCAAGCACAACTGATGAAAATGCATTGCCCTCAGCATGCCGTTGCCACCGGTAACCGGTCCCGCGCAGAACGGGCCGATTCACAGCGTGAGGAAATTGTTTCCCAGACCGGAAAGCAGCGTGAGGACTC
>JALWTJ010000167.1 GCA_027082895.1 Hyphomicrobiales bacterium
TCTGTATGACGGACACGAAGGAAAACTCCTGAAATTTTGATGTTCCACCTGTGCAGGTAAAGATTTGCTGCAAGAATACAAGCAGACATTTAAAAAATCTTTTTCCTGCCATACGTGTTACGCATCAGTTCGCCATTCTGCCCTGCAGGAAAGAATCTCCCGGCACGCAACACAGCATGCCCGATCACCGCAAACCTGCCCGCCAGTTACAACATGCAGGGACGGGAAATCCCTGTTCGGCCCGGGTCAAATCCGGACAGTTCCGGCGCCAGGGCCGCCCCCGCCCGATCCAGAAATGGACTCTCCATCTATTTTGCTGCCCCGTGCTTGACCGGCGCATTCCCCCTGAATAGGTTCGCGCCCAAAGCCGTTCCTGTCGGCCCCGACCCCGCAATCGTCCGCAACACAAAGTGCCAAGGCAGTGCATTCATGACCTCCCCCCTCAGCCCGCAAACGTCCTTTCAGGACCTGATCCTGACGCTGCAGAACTACTGGGCCGAAAGGGGGTGCGTGATCCTGCAACCCTATGACATGCCGATGGGGGCGGGCACCTCCCATGTGGCCACCACCCTGCGCGCCCTGGGCCCCCGCCCCTGGCGGGCCGCCTATGTGCAGCCCTCGCGCCGCCCCACCGATGGCCGCTACGGCGAAAATCCGAACCGCCTGCAACATTTCTATCAGTTGCAGGTGGTCCTCAAACCATCCCCGGATGACATTCAGGAGCTTTACCTGCAATCCCTTTATGCCATCGGCATCGACCCGAAGATGCACGATCTGCGCTTCGTCGAGGACGATTGGGAAAACCCCACCCTTGGCGCCTGGGGGCTGGGATGGGAAGTCTGGTGCGATGGCATGGAAGTCTCCCAGTTCACCTATTTCCAGCAAGTGGCCGGATATGACTGCAAACCGGTCACCGGGGAGTTGACCTACGGGCTCGAACGGCTGGCCATGTATGTGCAGAACGTGGAAAATGTCTACGAGCTGAACTTCAACGGCCGTTCGGGAAGCGAAAAGGTTACCTATGGCGACGTGTTCCTGCAGAACGAGCAGGAATCCTCCCGCTACAATTTCGAAATTGCCGATACCGACCTGCTGTTCCGGCACTTCGAAGACGCGGAAAAGGAATGCCGGGCCATCCTTGCCGTTTCCGAGGCCGATCCTGATCGCCCCCCCATGGCCATTCCCGCCTATGAGCAGATGCTGAGTGCCGCCCACAATTTCAATCTTCTGGATGCACGCGGCGTGATCTCGGCCACCGAACGGCAGGGCTATATCCTGCGCATCCGGGAACTGGCCAAGGCCTGCGCCACCGCCTGGCTCAAGACCAGCGGCGGCAAGAACTGACGCCCTGGGCCCGCAATTTCCCGCAACGCCAACCTCCCGCTTCCCCGGGCCTCATCCATAGCCCGGATTTCGTGTCGCCCGAATCTTTGCCGCCCGAATCTTTGCGGCCCGGGTTTTCCCGTCGCCCCCATTCCCACCCAAAAGCAGGTATATTCCGCGCACCCCGTCCCGGTATTCCGCGCAAACCGCTTCCCGGCCGGGTCATTTTCACTTCGACCTGAATGCCACGCCAACCCGTTCGCCCAGGGAACAGTCGCAACGGCAACATTGTGCGTACCATAGGCAATGCCTGCCGTTCGCCATATCGACGCCGCCGTTCGCCCTATCAACGCCCCGGCAACGCGGTATATACCACCAAGCTCGGGGCATGCTTCCCCCGCATGTTACGCACGCATCCGCCCTGCACTGTTC
>JALWTJ010000168.1 GCA_027082895.1 Hyphomicrobiales bacterium
CTGCTTGATGTGCGGGACGAATTTTTCACGAACATGATGGATCTGTCCTAGAGCGTGTCTGTTTCTGATGGAATCAAGACCACGCTCTATCTGTTTGATATTTCCGCACTTCTTGTCCGAAAACCGCTTCACACTTTTCGGGAAGTGCTCTAGAGCGTGTCTGTTTCTGATGGAATCAAGACCACGCTCTATCTGTTTGATATTTCCGCACTTCTTGTCCGAAAACCGCTTCACACTTTTCGGGAAGTGCTCTAGACAAAAGCCGTACCGGCAAAGGAAACTCCCGTTCCCGGCACACGATCGGGCACGGCCTTTCATGTGGCAGCGGCCCATTCAGCCAGCCTGGACCGCCTCCAGCGCACGCATGACCCCGCGCAGTTCGGCCAGCCCCTTCAGGCGGCCGATGGTGGGATAGCCGGGCTGGGCGCCGCTGCGGGACAGGTCATCGACAATGTCGTGGCCATGGTCGGGCCGCATGGGGATCTGCGCATCCGGGCGCCCTTCCCTTTCGCGGCGCCTTTCCTCCCCGAGCAGGGCGGACACGATACCAACCATGTCGATATCCCCGGCCAGATGTTCATCCTCGAAAAAGGAGCAGGGAACGGTGTCGCTGTCCCTCTTGACGGCCCTGAGATGCACGAAATGGATCCGGTCGGCAAAATCTTCGATCAGGCCGAGCATGTCGTTATCATGGCGGGCACCGAACGATCCGGTGCAATAGGTCATTCCATTGCTGATGGAGGGAACCGCGTCCATGAAAAACCGGAAATCCGCGGCGGTGGAGGTTACGCGGGGCAATCCCATCAGGGGAAATGGCGGATCGTCGGGATGGCAGCACAGGCGCATGCCCAGCCGTTCGGCGGTGGGCATGATCTCGCCCAGAAAATCCACCAGATGCCCGGCCAGCTGTTCGCGGCTGATACGGTCATAGCGGGCCAGATGTTCGCGCACCTGGGACAGGGTAAGCTTTTCGTTGGAGCCGGGCAGACCGGCCACGATGTTTTTCACCAGCGCGGCCTTTTGCGTGTCCGTCATCTGCCCGTGGCGGCGTGTTGCCTGTTCCACCAGTTCGGGGGAAAAATCCTCCCTGGCCCCCGCCCGCTCCAGAAGGAAAATGTCGAACACGGCAAAATCGACAATGTCGAACCGCATGGCGGTTCCCCCCGATGGCAGGGGCCAGGCCAGATCGGTGCGGGTCCAGTCGATGACCGGCATGAAGTTGTAGCAGACGGTATAAATTCCGGCGGCGGCCAGATTTTCAAGACTGGTCCTGTAATTCTCGACATGCTGGCGAAACGCCCCACTCTGGCGCTTGATGTCCTCGGACACGACAAGGCTTTCCACCACGTCCCATTTCAGACCGGTGGGCCGTTTGTCGGGGAAATGCTCCACCTGTTCGATCCGTTCCTGAATATCGGCGGGGGTCCAGACATCGCCGGACACCTTGTGATGAAGGGAGGTAACGATTCCTTCCACCCCGGCCTGAATGATGTCGGACAGGGACGTCTGATCGGGGGGACCGTACCATCTCCAGGTCTGCTTCATCCCGTTCGTGCTCCTTGAACCGGGCGAACGCCCTCAGGCGTCCTGCCTTTCCTGTTGCGGCTCGGCGGCAAAATCATCCAGCGCGCCGACCATATATTGCACCACTTCTTCCGAATTGGTCTGCGAAATCTTCTTTTGCGCCACCTTTCTTCCCCGATGCATGACAATCAGGCGATCGGAGACCGAAAACACTTCGGGCAAGGTGTG
>JALWTJ010000169.1 GCA_027082895.1 Hyphomicrobiales bacterium
GGTTCCCCCATGGGCCCATGCCGGACCGGAACGCGCAGCAACAACGGCAAAAATGGAAAATATCCTGGCCGCGCTAACGCGCATTGCGCCGCGCCCAGGTCTTCAGACGCAACGCATTGAGCCGGATGAAACCTTCCGCATCGTGATGATCATAGGCACCGGATCCCTCCTCAAAGGTCACCAGATCCTCCGAATAAAGGGAATCAGGAGAAGTGCGCGACACCACGCTTGCCGATCCCTTGTACAGCTTCACGACAACTTCCCCGTTCACATGCTCCTGGGAACGGTCAATCAGGGCCTGCAGCATTTCCCGCTCCGGTGCATACCAGAACCCGTTATAGATCAGTTCGGCATAGCGCGGCATCAGTTCGTCCTTCAGGTGCGCCGCCCCCCTGTCAAGGGTCAGGGATTCGATGGCCCGGTGCGCCACCAGCAGCACGGTGCCCCCCGGGGTTTCATAGACCCCCCGCGATTTCATGCCCACAAAGCGGTTTTCCACCAGATCGAGCCGCCCGATACCGTTGGCACCGCCCAGTTCGTTCAGGCGGGTCAGAAGCGCTGCCGGGGACAACTGTTCCCCATCGATGGAAACGGCATCCCCACCGGCAAAACCGATGGTAACGAATGTTGGCCTGTCCGGCGCCTTTTCCGGGTCCACCGTGCGCTGGTAGACCATTTCCGGTGCTGCCTGGCCCGGATCTTCCAGCACCTTTCCTTCCGAAGAGGTGTGCAGCAGGTTGGCATCAACGGAAAAAGGCGCCTCCCCGAACTTGTCCTTGGGAACCGGAATCTGATGACTCTGGGCAAATTCGATCAACCGGGTACGGCTTTGCAGATCCCATTCCCGCCACGGTGCAATCACCTTGATCCCCGGATCAAGCGCATAGCAGGCCAACTCGAACCGTACCTGATCATTTCCCTTGCCCGTCGCCCCGTGCGAAACGGCATCCGCCCCCGTTTCGTGGGCAATTTCCACCAGTCTCTTGGAAATGAGCGGCCGGGCAATGGATGTTCCCAGCAGGTAGACCCCCTCGTAAAGGGCATTGGCCCGGAACATGGGAAAAACGAAATCCCGAACGAATTCCTCGCGCAGGTCTTCAACGAAGATCTCCTTGATTCCCAACATCTGCGCCTTCTGACGGGCCGGTTCCAGCTCTTCCCCCTGCCCCAGGTCCGCCGTGAAGGTCACCACCTCGCAATCATAGGCCACCTGCAGCCATTTCAGAATGACGGATGTATCCAGACCCCCAGAATAGGCCAGCACCACCTTGTTGATATCTTTTGCCATTGCCGTTCAGTTTCCGTTTTGATTACGTCCAGATGCAGGTAAACTTGCCCGTTGACAGATGCAAGCAAAACCCGCTTTTCCTGAACCACCAGCAGGGATTCCTTTCTGCCGGTACCAAACTCACCAACCGCAAATGGTCCCCAATGCCCCACTTCCTTCCCCAGCTTCCGGTCATTGCCGCCTTCGGCCTTGCCACCCTGGTGCTCGCCATCACACCGGGGCCGGACATGGCCCTGTTCATTTCACGCACCATAAATCATGGCAAGACCCATGGCCTGGTGTCCGTGGCCGGCGCCATTTCCGGACTGTTCCTGCATTCCCTGCTCGCCGCCTTCGGCATTTCCCTGCTGCTGGCAACCGCTCCCACGGCCTTTCTTGCCCTCAAGATCATCGGTGCCCTTTACCTGCTCTGGCTGGCCTTTCGCGCCCTGCGGGCCGGGGAAAGCCTGTCCCTCGGCCAGGGCCGGAAACGAACTCCTTCCCTGCTCAGAACCTATCTGACCGGGCTGGGAATCAATCTGACCAACCCCAAGATCATATTGTTCTTCCTGACCTTTCTGCCCCAGTTCGTCTCCGCAAACGACCCGGATGCCAGCGCCAAGCTCCTGTTCCTGAGCGCCGAGTTCATCCTGATTTCGGTACCGGTGGTATCCGTGATCGTGCTGCTGGCCCATTCCATCGCCACGGTTCTCATCAATTCCGCCCTGGCCCGGAAGATTCTGAACCGGAGCTTTGCCGCTGTCTTTGCCACCTTTGCCGCAACCATCCTGACCCTGGAAGGCAAGAAGCTGGTCTGAGTCACAGGAACTGTCCCTGATCCACGGGCAGCAACAAGCCGGCACGCGCCCGCCTCATTCCGTTTCAAGGGCCTTGCGCTGCCGGAAACTGAGCCGCTCGCTCTCCGACTTGAGTTGCCCGCATGCCGCCGCAATATCCCGCCCCCGCGGGGTGCGGACCGGGGAGGCATAACCCGCCCGGTTGACGATATCGGAAAATTTTTCAATCCGGTCCCAGTCCGAACATTCATACGGGCTGCCCGGCCAGGGATTGAAGGGAATGAGATTGATCTTGGCCGGAATATTGGCCAGCAGGCGCACCAGTTTCCGCGCATCCGCATCACTGTCATTGATACCCTTGAGCATCACATATTCGAACGTGATCCGGCGCGCGTTGGACACACCGGGATAGGTCCGGCAGGCTTCCAGCAATTCTTCCAGCGGCCATTTCCGGTTGATGGGCACCAGTTCGTTGCGCAGATCATTGCGCACCGCATGCAGGGATATGGCCAGCATCACGCCCGTTTCCCGCCCGATCGGAGCAATCCGGTCCACCACCCCGGACGTGGACAGCGTAATGCGGCGCCTGGACACCGAAAGCCCGTCCCCGTCGGCAAAGATCAGCATGGCACGCTTCACATTGTCGTAATTGTACAGCGGCTCCCCCATGCCCATCATCACGATATTGGTGATGGCCCGCGTGTCACCGGAAGGCACCAGTCCGTCGGTCGGCCGGATACCCCCCGGAAAATCCCCCAGCAACTGGCGCGCCATCAGGAGTTGCGCAACGATCTCCCCGCTGGTCAGGTTGCGCACCAGCCGCTGGGTGCCCGTGTGGCAGAAGCTGCAGGTAAGGGTACATCCCACCTGCGAGGACACGCACAAGGTACCCCGCCCCGGCTCCGGAATGTAAACCGTTTCCACGTCCACCGGCGGCATGTTGGGCTGCCCGGCATCGGAAAAACGAAACAGCCACTTGCGGGTGCCATCACTGGAGACCTGCTCCGATACCCGTTCGGGCCGCCCGATGACAAACCGGTCGGCAAACAATTGTCGGCCCGCCTTGGAAACATTGGTCATGGCGGAAAAATCGGTCACGCCATTAACATGAATCCAGTTCCACAACTGGCGCGAACGCATCCGCGCTTCCTTCGGCCCCAGCCCGGCCTGCACCAGATGTCCTTCGATCTGCGAACGATCCAGCCCCACCAGGTCAACCGGTATGTCCGATGGCCCCCGATCGGGCAGGACGGCCCGTTCCCGCCCGGTACGGGCCTTTTCGATATCAAGAGAAACCATTGTTTTGTCGGACTCCACAACCCATTGCCAGAGAGCGGCTCTCCTATCATGCCGACGGGTCAATGGCCATGCCCGCACGCTCCGCAAGGACAAGAGAGGCAAACATGGGCAGGCACTGCCCCGTTCGCGTGCCGCCCCGTTCAAGAACAAACCTGTTTCAGCACGCCCTGTCGATGGCCCGGGAAGCGGCCGTGGCCCCGGAAAGGGAAAAGCTCTCTACCACCTTGACCCCCAGAGCACTGGTGCCTTCGATGATCAGGGTCGATCCGGACCGGATATTGGCGGCGAACGTCTGCGCCTGTGCGGGATCCGCCAGCCATGCCGCATCACCTTGCGTGAACAGTTCGTACACACGGCCCCCGATCTTGGCGGTCGCTGGCTGGTCCGGTGCAAACTCAAAGCCCGCGATCAGGTTGAATTCTGCCCGCAGGCCCTCGACGGTCCGGTGCGTGAGATAGATATGGGCCTCCCTATATCCGTCCGGCTCCGGCTCCACCGATTTCGGACTGGACATGGCAAAACAGATCGGCCCCGATCCGTCATTGGCCGTGTAGGCAGACCAGTCACGGAAATCCCCGAGCACCTGCACGCTCTGGGCATTGACGGGCACAGATGTCATGCCCGCAAGAATGGCCACAAGACCGAAAAGAAACAGCCCCGACGCGCGCCTGTGGAAGAATCCGGTCATTGGCCTGTTCCGCCTGCCTGAAATACTGGCACCAGATACTATCAATCCGGCCCTATCTGCAAGCCTGTTTCATCTTTTCCAGCGCTGCGGTCACCCCGGAAAGGGAATAGGTGTCAGTGGTGTTGGTGCCGCGCTGCGAGCGCGCCTTGACCACCATTTGCGAGCCGGCCTTCATGGCCGCCACGAAACCGGGTTCATCGCTGGCGCTGGCCAGCCAGGCCGCGCTGCCCTCGACCACCATGTCATACTGCTTCCCGTCAATGGTCACCTTGGGCGTGGAATTGGCTTCAAGAGGATAGCCGACAAGGGTCTGCACCTCGTTGGTGGTGCCCAGCCCCTTACGATCGATCACCAGAAAATGGATCGGGTCACGATTGACATTGCCCGGCTCCGCCTTCTGCGGCTGCGAGGAAATGTAGCAGATCACCCCGTTGGCATCCTGCCCCTTCCACGCAGTCCAGAAACGGAACGTTCCCAGATTTTCCACTTCCGCCCCGCTCGCGGGCATGGCGGACAGGACAATTCCAAGGGCCAGAACGGCCATGGCAGACATTCGAGCGACGGTACGTGAACGAGTGAACGACATCACAACGGCATCCTTTGAGAGTCATTTGAAAATATGGTGCGCCCAACATTTCAGAACATGGTTACCAAGCTGCAAACACAATCGGGCATTTGAATAAAACCGATCATAAAAGAGACTTTGGCCGCATTTTGGCGCCCCCCCCCGGGCCGATACCCTTTTGCGGTGCAATGGATAACCCTTTCTTAATGCCCCCCCCTCAGAACAACGGAAACCTGCGGCATGCATCTGTCCCATTGCTGAAGGGGTCCAGGCAACAGATCGTTTGCCATTCCGCTACCACAAGGCTATCAACACCTTGAAACCGAAGCACGGAATAGCCATATTGAACCGTGATCAGACGGTGGGAAACCGACCTGTTCGAACGTTTTTCCACCAAACTGAATATGTCACTCGAAAGGGAAATGAAAATGGCAGACTACGATCGTCAATCCTTGAACGCCCGGGCCGGTTCCGCGGCGGTCATCGACGAAGGCCTGCGCGCCCATATGCTGCGGGTCTACAACTATATGGGCTTCGGGCTGGCCATCACCGGCGCCGTTGCCTTTTTCTTCGCCCAGTGGAGCATGTCCTCCGAAGCCGTGTTCAACGCGATTTACCTGTCGCCGCTGAAATGGCTGATCATGTTGTCGCCGCTGGCATTCGTCATGGTGCTGTCCTTCGGCATCCAGAGAATGAGCTTTGCTACCGCACAGCTGACATTCTGGGCCTTTGCCACGGTAATGGGCATGTCCCTGTCCTCGATCTTTCTGGTTTATACCGGCGCATCCATTGCCCGCGTATTCTTCATCACCGCGGCCATGTTCGGCGCCATGAGCCTTTACGGCTACACCACAAGGCGTGACCTAACGGCCATGGGGTCCTTCCTGATGATGGGCCTGTTCGGCATCATCATTGCCATGGTGGTCAACATCTTCCTGCAATCCTCCGCACTCCAGTTCGGAATTTCGGTTCTCGGCGTGCTGATCTTTGTCGGGCTGACCGCCTATGACACCCAGAAGATCAAGGAAATGTACGAGGAACTGGACGGCTCCGAGGTCATGGGCAAGAAAGCCATCATGGGCGCTCTCAACCTGTATCTGGACTTCATCAACCTGTTCCTGATGCTGCTGCGCATGTTTGGCAACCGCAACTGAACCAAACGTTCCGATTCGTGAATGTAAAAAAGGCCGCGTCCCCCCGAAAAGGACGCGGCCTTTTACATTCTGTCCTTGTCAGGACCATCCGGACACACACCCCGAGATGGCACCAACAGCGACCCTTGACTGACCCCAGGTTATCCCGACATGCCCGAACCCGAACTTCACCTTGATCCCTACCAGCGCGGAGATGCCGCAGCCATTCGCGACATCTATGCCCACTATGTCCGCAACACCAGCATCACCTTCGAGCTGGATGTTCCCTCCCTCGAACAGATGGCCCAAAGGCTGGAGACCATTACCGGGCGCGGCCATCCCCTGATCGTTGCCCGCTGGAACGAAAGGATCGTGGGCTATGCCTATGCATCCACCTACCGGCCCCGTCCTGCCTATCGCTTCACCTGCGAAAACGCCATCTATCTGGACCATACCATGACCGGAAAGGGCTTTGGCAGCCAGCTGTTCGACCGGCTGATCCGTGATGCACAGGACAAGGGTTTCAACCAGATGGTTGCCATCATCACTTCAGGCACCACCGGCTCCATCGCCCTGCACAAGAAGTTCGGATTCAGGATCCTCGGGCAATTCCCCGAGCTTGGCTACAAGTTCGACCGCTGGCACGACATTACCCACATGCAGCGCAAGCTCTGACGGGCCCGGACACGCAGCGCCCTGCAACCGGACACTGCCCGTCAAGCAAGCATCAACAACGGACTGTCAACGGGCAAATTGTGGCGCATTGTTCAAAATATTATCCCAATTCCGTCACAAATATTTCAATCTTGCGCCAGATTGAGCCGTCATAAGACAATCATTGCCTCCAGAGGTCGGCTCGCATCGGGTGTTTATTGCCCCCAAACCATGAAACCTGAGCGAGCCGACCACCCCAGTTTCACGAATTACCGGTTTCTTGCAAGAAAATTCCGGCCCCTGACAGGCCCGTTGGGCCCTCCCCGCCCCCTTTATCCTTCAAGAAATCGTGAACGGAACGCCATTACATCTCGAACATGGCGGCACCCAGAATGGGACCGGGCAGGCCCTGGTCCTGCTGCTGCACCAGCACCACGATCCCGTCATTATCCCTGCCCAGCAATTCGCTCATGGGGAGCTTGAGGCGAGTCCCGTTGACCGGATCCCACATGCCGATGATCTGACGAGATGTGACCACCTGACCATAATCGATGGACTTTCCCCGATTTTCCCCCCGCTCGATATTCACCCGCGCATGGCGCTTGAAGGTCACAAGGTAAATGGAGGATTCCACATGGCCGGGAACCGCACCGATCCCCACGTCCAGCAATCCTTCCATATATTGCAGATCCACCCGGACCGGCAAATGCGCCCCGGAAAGACCTTCTTCGATTTCCCCGCGATGGGACCCCACGAAATCCATGCGGCCGTTTATGACCAGTTGCGGCGTATAGATGCGGCTCTTGCCCCAGCT
>JALWTJ010000170.1 GCA_027082895.1 Hyphomicrobiales bacterium
GGTTGAACCCGTGCCGGTGAACATTCATGAAATTCTGGACCGGGTGGCGCTGCTGGTCAGGAGCAGCGCTGGGGAACGGGTCCGTTTCGTCAAGCAGTATGACCCATCTCTCCCGCAGGTGTCGGGGGACAGGGATCAGTTGGTGCAGGTGTTTCTCAACCTGATGAAGAACGCTGCCGAGGCCCTGAGAAGCCAGGCCAGTTCCAGCCCGACCATTACCATCAGCACCGCCTACCGGCCGGGTATTCGCATGAGCGTTACCGGGGCGCAGGCCAGAATTCCCCTGCCACTGGAAATTACCATAAGGGACAATGGCCCCGGGGTGCCTGAAAGCATCCGTTCGATTCTTTTCGATCCGTTCGTTACCGGCAAGCCGGAAGGTACCGGGTTGGGGCTGGCTCTCGTGGCGCGGATCATTTCGGACCATGGGGGAATTGTCGAGTGCCAGAGTCAGCCCCAGAACACCTGTTTCCGTGTGCTGCTGCCCATGGCCCGGGCGGCTGTTGCCCGCCCCGGCGAAACGAAAGGTGGTGACGCATGAGCACACACACGGTTCTTGTAGCCGAAGACGATTCGGCCATTCGCATGGTGGTGAACCAGGCGCTGACCCGCGCCGGTTATGACGTCAAGCCGACGGGAAACCTGTCGACCCTGTGGAACTGGATTACCCGCGGGGACGGGGATCTGTTGATTACCGATGTCTCCCTGCCCGATGGCAATGCCTTCGACCTGATGCCCAAGATCCGCAACCTTCGCCCGGACATGCCCATCATTGTCATGAGTGCACGCAACACGTTCATGACTGCCATTCATGCCTCGGAAAAGGGCGCCTATGACTATCTGCCCAAGCCGTTCGACATCAATGAAATGCTGGTAACCGTTTCCCGGGCACTGGCGGATGCGGATGACAGTTCGGCCCGGGAGCAGGTGGAAAGCGAGGAGAGGGACGAAAAGATGCCGCTGGTGGGGCGTTCCCCTGCCATGCAGGAAATCTATCGCGTGCTGGCCCGGCTCATGCAGACCGACCTGACGGTGATGATCAGCGGAGAGAGCGGTACCGGCAAGGAACTGGTGGCGCGGGCCCTGCATCAGTTCGGCCAGCGGCGCGACGGGCCGTTCGTTGCCATCAACATGGCCGCGATTCCCCGGGATCTGATCGAGTCCGAACTGTTCGGTCATGAGAAGGGCGCCTTTACCGGCGCCATGGGCCCCCATGAGGGGCGTTTCGGGCAGGCGGATGGGGGCACCCTGTTCCTGGATGAAATCGGTGACATGCCCATGGATGCCCAGACCCGCCTGTTGCGGGTGCTGCAGGAAGGGGAGTTCACCCCGGTGGGGGGCAATCGGCTGATCCGGACCAATGCGCGCATTATTGCCGCTACCCATCAGGACCTGGAGCGGCTGATTCAGTCCGGTCAGTTTCGCGAAGACCTTTTCTATCGGCTGAACGTGGTGCCGATACGCATGCCGCCCTTGCGTGAACGTTTGCAGGACATTGACGATCTGGTGCATCATTTCCTGCGCAAGGAGCAACGGGATGGTGATCCTCCCCGGCAGGTTTCCGAGGGCGCCATGAAACGCCTGCAGCAATATAGCTGGCCAGGCAATATCCGCGAACTGGAAAATCTGATCCGGCGGCTGGTGGCACTGCATGCGGATGAAACCATCACCGCGCAGATCGTGGACATGGAACTGAGCGGCACCGGCCGGCGTGTGGGGGCCGGTGGGACGGTCGGGCACGATCCGTCTTCGGACCTGGCGGCAAGTCTGGAGCAATATCTGAGTGCACTGTTCATTTCCCATGAGCCCGGCCTTCCCCCTGACGGGCTTTATTTTCGCGTCCTGGAGCAGGTGGAAGCACCCCTGATCCGGGCCGCTCTTTCCGCCTGCAAGGGCAACCAGATAAAGACGGCGCAGTTGCTGGGACTGAACAGGAACACGTTACGCAAGAAGATCCGGGCCCATGGCATCGAGGTCGTGCGGCGGACGTGAAGCTGGACGGATGGCGCTGGGCGCCGGATGTGTCACATTTTGGCAACATTGCTCTTGAACGGTGGGCCGAACTGGTTCAGGTTCCCCTTCACCGGCTGCGCATGGTGTGTTTCATGCGTCGGCCGACGGATGGCCCGAGGTGGTTCGTGAACATTCACCCGTGACGCAAGGCAACAACAGCGAAAAAGGCGATGGCGGATTCCGAAGTGACAGGAAAGCGAACGGACGCTGCCGGCGACAGTGACGGGGTATCCGGTTCCGCATCACAGAGTGCCCTGTTCGCCAAGCCGGCGGGGCCGCGGGCGCATCAGCCCGTCCGGGTTCTGGGTGTCGTCATCATCATTGCTGCGGTGGCGGTGGCGGTTGTTTCCTTCTGGATCATGACCGGTGCCAGTTCCATCGAACTGACGCCGCAGGTGTGGACGACAATCTGGATCTCCAACGGTGTGCTGATCCTGCTGGTCATTGCCCTGGTGCTGACGGAAATCGTGGTCATGGCCAGGGCGCGGTTGAAGGGGTATTCCGGCTCGCGATTGCGGGCACGGCTGGTCATCCTGTTTGCACTGGTGGCGACCGTGCCGGCATTGCTGATCGCGGTGTTTGCGGCGGTCACGCTCAACCAGGGGCTGGACCAGTGGTTTTCCCAGCGCACGCGGGAAATTGTGGAGAATTCACGGCTGGTTGCCCGTTCCTATTTGCTCGAGCATTCCCAGGTGTTACGGGACGATATCATCTGGGTGGCCGGTGAACTGGAAACCGCAAAGGAAACGTTTGATACGGACCGGGTGCGTTTTCAGCATATCCTGACGGCACTGGCCACGACCCGGTCGCTTCCCTACACTTGGCTGATGTCGCCGGACGGGAACATCCTGATGCGGGCGCAGATCAATGTGCAGGGGCCCAAACCTCTTGTTCCGGCTCAGTTGCTGCCCCAGGTGCAGGAAGGGGTGCCCACGCTGTTGTCTCCCGGCTCGACCAACGTTGTGGGGGGAATCGTCAAACTGCGCGGTTATGACGATGTGCTGCTGTTCGTCGGGCGGCCGGTGGACCAGGCGGTCATCGAGTACATGAAGCTGACGGACGAGAACATCTCGGATTACCGGACCTATGCTTCCAACCGGCTGGTGTTTCAGTTGACCTTCGGGCTGATGTATCTGGGACTGGCCCTTGTGCTGCTGCTGGCGGCCCTGTGGATCGGCATGGCGCTGGCCAACCGGTTCGTTGACCCGATACGCAACTTGATGATTGCATCTTCGCGCGTGTCCCGTGGACGTCTGGACGTGCAGGTGCCGGTCGAGGAAAAGAGCGGTGATCTGCATGATCTGGGGGTACGTTTCAACAGCATGATCCGGCAGTTGGCCCGTCAAAGGCAGGAATTGCTGGATGCCAACGAAACCAATGAGTTGCGGCGACGGTTTACCGAAGCGGTGGTAGAAGGGGTATCGGCGGGGGTTGTCGGGCTGGATGCGGACGGGATCATTACCCTGGTCAATCACCGCTCCTGCGAAATTTTCGGGGCGGATGAACTGGATCTTGTGGGCAGCCCTGTCGATGAGGTGGTGCCCCAGCTTAAACCCATCGTGCAGCGGGCCCGGGACTCGCGGACCGGACAGATTCGGGATCAGATCAATCTTGGACCCGACAACAATCTGCGCACCTATCAGGTGCAACTGACACGGGAGGGGTCCCTGACCGAGCAGAAGGGGTTCGTTGTCACCCTGGACGATATAACCGACCTTGTGACCGCCCAGCGGACCAGTGCCTGGGCGGATGTGGCGCGGCGTATTGCCCATGAGATCAAGAACCCGCTGACGCCGATCCAGCTGTCGGCGGAGAGGTTGCGCAAGCGCTATGCCAGCAAGCTGGAGGGGGATTTCGAGGTGTTTGACAAGTGCACCAGCACGATCATTCGCCAGGTCGGGGACATCGGGCGCATGGTGGATGAATTTTCCTCTTTTGCGCGCATGCCCAAGGCAGCCATGGAAAAGGGTGACCTGAGCGATATCATTCGGCAGGCGGTATTTCTGGAAAGTGTCCGCACCCCCGAAATCGAGATCGACACGGACCTGCCCATTGAAACCATTCATGCCCGGTTTGACGCGCGCCTGATTTCGCAAGCGCTGACAAATCTGATAAAGAATGCCATAGAAGCACTTGAAACATTTGGATTATCCAATATTGATGGGCCGCGAATCGTGGTTTCGGCCCGCGTGGAAGGAGATTTCGTGCGGGTGCAGGTCTGTGACAATGGCGGGGGGTGGCCGGAAGAAAACCGTTCGCGGTTGCTGGAACCCTACATGACAACGCGGGAAAAGGGGACCGGACTGGGTCTGGCCATCGTTGCCAAGATAGTCGAGCAACATGGGGGAACGGTGGAATTGCTGGATGCCCCCGGTTCGGAAGCCGAAAGCGGGGAGGGCGCGCGTGCCGGGGCCTGCTTCAGTTTTACCCTGCGGAGGCAGACGACGGTCCCGGATACGGACGACACGCCGGAAGCCGGTCGCGGTCTTGAAAATGGGAACGTGGCCGACAAGGGATTGGCGGACGAAAACACGGTGGCCGGGGGACAGGAAACACAGGTAGAGGAAACGGGCCAGGAACGGGATGTTCCACCGGTTTCGGCAGACGAGTAGGGTAGTGGGAACAAGATGGCCAAAGACATTCTGATCATTGATGATGAAGCGGACATTCGCGAACTGATCGCTGGCATTCTGGAGGATGAAGGCTACGAGGCGCGCACGGCTCATGATGCGGATTCGGCGCTGGAGGAAATTGCCCGGCGGCGCCCGTTCCTCGTGTTCCTTGATATCTGGATGCAAGGATCGCGGC
The DNA here is from genome assembly GCA_027082895.1 of Hyphomicrobiales bacterium. Lineage (GTDB taxonomy): Bacteria > Pseudomonadota > Alphaproteobacteria > Rhizobiales > Devosiaceae > DROE01. The sequence goes on from JALWTJ010000170.1 coordinate 4,822, forward strand.
TCGACGGTCTGCAACTGCTTGATGAATTCCAATTGCAGCACAAGGATATGCCCGTTGTCATGATTTCGGGACATGGCAATGTGGAAACGGCGGTTTCCGCCATCCGGCGCGGTGCCTTCGACTATATTGAAAAACCATTCAAGATGGACCGGTTGCTGCTGATCACGCAGCGGGCCATGGAGCGTTCCCAGTTGCAGAACCAGCTGGCAGAGCTGGAGGCAAAATCGGCGGTCAACGAGTCCGAACTGGCCGGAATTTCCCTGAATATCCAGGATGCGCGAACGGTGATCGAAAAGTCGGGACCGACAAACTCCCGCATCCTGATTTCGGGGCCATCGGGAACCGGAAAGGCCCTGTGCGCTCGCCTGATCCACAAGCATTCCGCGCGCCGGGACAACCAGTTTGTTGAATTCAATGTTTCCTTTTATCCTCCCGATGAGGTTGCAGCGGCCCTGTTTGGTCAGGAAACCCGGGATCAGGATGGAATGGTGCGGACCCGGGTTGGCGCTCTGGAAAAGGCCCATGGAGGCACGCTCTACCTGTGCGAGATCGCCGATCTTCCCGAGCCGGTGCAGCTTGCCCTGCTGCGCACGCTGGTGGAAAGCGCCTTCAAGCGGGAAGGGGGGGAGACATCCGTTCCCATTGATGTGCGGATCGTTTCGTCCACGGCGCGCAATATCGAAAAACTTATTGCGGAGTCAAAATTCCGGTCCGACCTGTTTCACCGCCTTGCGGTGGTGCCTCTCAATCTGCAGCCACTCAAGCAGCGCCGGGAGGATGTGCCGGCCATCGTGGAGGTGTTCGTGGCACAATTGTGCCGCATGCACGCCCTGCCCCCCATTTCCATCGGCGAGGACGCCATGGCGGTACTGCAGGGGCAGGAATGGCCCGGCAATGCCCGCCAGTTGCGAAATGCGGTGGAACGGGTGCTGATCCTGACCAAGGACTCTCCGCCCGCGGACGGAGTCATCACGGCGGCCATGCTGCCTTCCGACATCGGGGAAGTGCTGCCCACGGTAGGGGAGGATGATGATTCCACACAGTTGATGAGCCTGCCCCTGCGGGAGGCGCGCGAGGTGTTTGAGCGCCAATATATCATGGCCCAGATCGAGCGTTTCGGCGGCAATATTTCCAAGACGGCACAATTTGTCGGCATGGAACGCAGTGCCCTGCATAGAAAAATAAAATCCCTTGGGTTATAGCGGGATACACATCACCTTGTTTGCAAACAGGTCACGACAGGATCGCTCATGCGCGTCATAATTTCAGGGGCCGGCCAGGTCGGCTATGGTATTGCCGAAAAGCTTTCCAGCGAAGGAATCGAGGTTACCGTCATCGACAATAATGCGGAACTGGTGCAGCGGGTGCGCGATACGCTGGATGCGCGCGGGGTGCATGGCCATGGCTCGCATCCGGATGTGCTGTCCCGGGCGGGGGCGGCGGATGCGGACATGCTGATTGCCGTTACCCAGGTGGACGAGGTCAACATGACGGCCTGTCAGGTAGCCCATTCCATTTTCGAGGTGCCCACGCGTATTGCGCGCATCCGGGCCCAGACCTACCTGTCGCCGGAATGGCAGAACCTGTTTGCCCGCGATCACCTGCCCATTGACGTGATCATTTCCCCCGAAGTGGAGGTGGGTGATCTGATCCTGCAACGCATGACCTATCCAGGGGCCGACGAGATCATCAGTTTTGAAGATGATGAGGTGGTGGTTCTGGTAATCGAGATTGGCGAGGATTGCGCGGTTGTGGACACGCCCTTGCGCCACCTGACGGATCTGTTTCCCAATCTCAGGGCCACCGTTATCGGGGCAAGTCGCAAGGGCAGGGCGATCGTCATCAACTCGTCCGAATCCCTGATACCGGGGGACTATGCGGTGGTTGCCGTTGCCCGGGACCAGGTGAGCCGGGTGCTGGCCCTGTTCGGGCACGAGGAAACATCCCCCTCCAACGTGGTGATCGCGGGGGGTGGAAACGTGGGCCGGTATGTAGCGACCCGTCTGGAGCAGGGGGAGCGCAAGGTCAGCGTGCGGGTGATCGAGAATGATCGCAAGGCTGCCCAGCTGGCCGCCGAGACCATGAAGAAATCGATCGTGGTATTCGGGGATGCCCTGAACGAGGAAATTCTGCGCGAGGTGAACATTTCGGATGCGGACATGTTTCTGGGGCTCACCAATGATGATGAGACAAACATTCTTGCCTCGGTTCTGTCCAGCGAACTCGGTTGCAAGGCAAATTTTGCGTTGGTGAACCAGACCCATTATTCCCGCTTTGCCAACCGTCTGGGCGTCGATGCATTCATCAATCCGCGCTCGGTGACGGTTTCCAAGATCCTGCGCCATATTCGCCGGGGCCGGATCAAGGGGGTCTATTCCCTGTTTGACGGGC
>JALWTJ010000171.1 GCA_027082895.1 Hyphomicrobiales bacterium
GCGAAGACCGCTGGAACCGTGGCAATGTGTGGGCGCCGGATAGTGATAAAACCTACCGTGCCAACCTGACGCTCGATGGTGATACCCTTGTGGTGCAGGGTTGTGTGGCTGGCATTTTCTGCCGCTCTAGCACCTGGCATCGGGTGAACTGACACCTGCAAAGGTGGGGGTAAGCACCCACCCCATGGCAACGATCAAGGCCAAATCGCAACGGGGTGTCGATTTGCGGGCCTTGGTGGCCATTGGCGGGTAATTTTATCTTTAATGGGTGATTTAAATGAATGGACCTCCCCGCCTTTGGGCGTTGTCGACCATCTTTTGGAGCGTGGTCGGCTTTGGCTTGCCCGCGCATGCCGAAGTGCGTTTTGTTGCCGTGGCAGAGGGGTTTACGGTTTCTGTCGGAATGCCGGATTTTGCCACCCATGGCGTGCCGGAGGAGAGCCTGCAATCCGGTATTGCGGCGGCCGGGCAACATATTGTTATAGACGAACTCATTCCGGCGGGGGAAAGTTTTGACGCCTGGTCCTCGCTCTATGCGATGAAAATCGAGGAAGGGGTTGACCTGCGCTTTGAGGCTTATGTCTCACAACTTTTGTCTATTTATCTGAATGCCTGCGATGTGAGCACCGATATGATCGCTGTTATCGCGCAGGAAGAAAACTATCTGCGCATTCTCATACCTTGCCAGTCCTACAAGGATGACCCGTCAACCGGAGAGGTGGCGGTATTTGATATACGCCAACAGGAAGATGATTTCATCAATATATATCAGCACTGGCGCGGTCCGGCCTTTTCCGCGCAAGATACGTCCGGCTGGCCCGAAGGGGTTGTTGCCGGATTAAAGCGGTTTATGGCCAACGCGGACGGGGCGATTATTTCCGCAAATTAGGGCACCCAGCGCAGGAAATTCCCGATCAGCCGCAGGCCGGTTTTCTGGGATTTCTCGGGGTGGAACTGGGTGCCGATCATATTGTCCCGCCCCACAACCGCCGTGATCTTGCCGCCATAATCGGCATGGGCGAGCTTGTGGGCAGGGTTTTGCGGCGCAAGGTGGTAGGAATGCACAAAATAGGCGTGGTCGCCGGTGTTCAGGCCCTCGAGCACGGGGTGGGGCTGGTCAATCACGAGGTCGTTCCAGCCCATATGCGGGATTTTCAGATCTGGGTCATCGGGCCGGAATTCGACAACCTCGCCGGAAATCCAGCCAAACCCTTCGGTTTCATGCCCATGCTCGCGGCCGAGGCTGGCCATAAGCTGCATACCAACGCAGATGCCCAGAAACGGCGCGCCTTCAGAGATAACCCGCTGTTCGATGGCTTCGAACAGCCCCGTATAGCCCCCTAAACCGTCGCGACAATCCTTGAACGCCCCCACCCCGGGCAGCACGATACGGTCGGCTTTGGCGACCACATCCGGGTCGGAACTGACGATGATTGTATCGCCGGTTTCCGCCGACATGCGCTCGAAGCTCTTGGCGGCAGAGCGCAGGTTGCCGGAGTTATAGTCAACAATGACGCAGGTCATAAGGTGCCCTTGGTGGAGGGGATGGCGTCTGCCTTGCGCGGGTCGGTGTCCAGCGCCTGGCGCAGGGCGCGGGCCACCGCCTTGAAGGCGGCTTCGGCGATGTGGTGGGAATTGATGCCGTCGAGCCTGGCGACGTTGAGCGTAATGCCGCCATTCATCGCGAAGGCGGTGAAAAACTCGCGCACCAGCTCGGTGTCAAACGTGCCGATTTTCGGGGC
>JALWTJ010000172.1 GCA_027082895.1 Hyphomicrobiales bacterium
GATAGGGACCGCCCCCGGCATAGTCCCAGAAGGACAGCGCCCCGTATTTTTTCAGCAGCCGGGTCACCTCCCCTGTATCGGTCAGAATGCCGGTAACGTTGGAAGCGGCGGAAAAGGAGCCGATTTGAAGGGGCGCGTCCCTGTTTTCCTCCAGGTGATTCTCCAGTACCTCAAGGTCGGGGCCTCCCTGTTCCGCCTCGGGAATTTCAATCACCCTGGCGCCGCTTTCCCGCCAGGGAAGGATGTTGGAATGGTGTTCATAGGGGCCCAGATAAACGATGGCGCCGGGCACGTTCTGCACCCCTGAAAGAGAAACAAGGCGATTGATGGCGGAGGTGGCCCCGGCCCCGGTAAAGATCGCGGAACAATCCGCGTCAGCCCCCGTCAGGCGGGCAATGACATGGCGGGCCTGCTGACGCAGGCGGGTGATGGATGCACCGCAATAAGAAGCACCGGTGTGGGAGTTGGCATAGACGGGCAGAACCTGTTCAAGCATGAAGCTTTCCACCTGCCTGAGGGCGCGGCCGGAGGCCGTATAGTCCGCATAAATCAGCTTCTGTTCGCCAAAAGGCGAGGTAAAGGACATGCCCTCGCCGATCAGCCCTTCACGCAGTCGCTCCCGCATGTCCGGCCCGCGCAGGGAATTTTCGAACTGTTCAAACACCATGGTCTGCCTCCTGAAAGTCCCGTGGAAAGATCAACCCAACAATATATCGAAATGGGGTCGAATTTTTCCGGAATTTCCGGTAAATTTGCTGGAAATCAGTGAATTTGAACTGGAATTGCAAGAATATGGACGAAATTGATCGACATATCCTGAAGGTGCTGCAGCGGGACGGTTCCCTGTCGCAGCGGCAGCTGGCCGAGCGGGTCAGCCTGTCACCCAATGCGTGCTGGAACCGCCTGCAGCGATTGAAAAGGAATGGCATCATTGTCGGGCAGACGGTGCGGCTGGACAGGGAAAAGCTGGAACTGGGGCTGGTGGTGTTCGTGATGGTCAAGACCCGGCATCATTCCTCGGAATGGCTGGAACGGTTCCGTCGGCATGTCACCGCCATTCCAGAGGTGGTGGATTTCTTCCGCATCGGGGGCGAGTACGACTATCTGCTCAAGGTAGTGACCCGGGACATGAAAAGCTATGATCACGTTTATCAACGGTTGATCAACGGGGTGGAGCTGGACGCGGTTACCTCCCATTTCGCCATGGAAACCATCGAGGAACAGCGGCCGTTGCCGCTGACCTTGTAACCGCGCCTTCACCAGCGGGTGTTGAAACCGGAAACAGCGGGCCCGCCTGTTTCCGGTCAGCCCGGCGCCTGCAGGACGGAGATGAAAAATCCGTCCGTCGAAGTGGTCAGGGGAGAAAGGACGAGGCCATTTTCCACGAACAGGGGTTCCTCTTGTGAATCGGGGAAGGTTTCCTGCCAGCGCTTCCTTGGATCAATGACCGAAAAGCCGGGTGTTTCCGTGAGAAAACGGGCAATCTGGTGCTGGTTTTCATCCGGCAGCAGGGAGCAGGTAATATAGACCAGTTGCCCGCCGGGGGTAACGAAACGAGCGGCCTCCCGCAGAATGCCGGCCTGTTCACTCGTGCGCTTTTTCAATTGTTCCGGGGTGAGACGCCACTTGGCATCCGGATGCCGCCGCCAGGTTCCCGCCCCGGTGCAGGGGGCGTCCACCACCACGCGGTCCATGGCCCCGGCCAGTGCATCCAGCGTACCGGGAACGGGGGCGCGCACCT
>JALWTJ010000173.1 GCA_027082895.1 Hyphomicrobiales bacterium
CCCCATCCCTTGGCATGAACCACCCGCTCGGGAATGCGCTCGCGATTCTGATGAGCCAGCTTTTCGATCAGTTGATAGTCCTGCAACAGCACCGGACCACGCGGCCCCGCCGTCAGGGAATTCTGATTGTCCGCCACCGGCGCCCCGGCAGTGGTGGTCAGAACCGGCCCCCTCTCCCCGGCGCTGCCTTCAGGTTCCCTGCCCTGCTCAGATCCGCCAGCGCTCTTTTGTTTCCGAGACGGGTCCCGGGCCTGACTCCGCCCATGATCATTGCTTCCGGCCATGCTGTCCTCCGTTCCTTTAATTTAGAATCATTCTAAACAAGAAACGGCCCGCTGACCAGTTTTTTATCCGCCCCTGAACGTCCTCCCTGAAATTCACCCTGAAAAAACCCGAAAGATTCCACGCGGAACCTGTCTTCCGGAAAGACAAAAATCAGAGAATGATACCCAGGATTACCGGGCGACGGGACGCCAATGCAGGCTGGCAAGCCCCCTACATGGCCCAGCCGCCATCAATAACATGCACATGCCCGGTCGTGTAGGTCGCTCCGGCCAGATAGACCGCCAGTTCCGCAATCTCCTCTGCCGCACCGATCCGTCCCATGGGCTGGCGGGCAACGAAGGCGGCAAGTGCCTCTTCATAGTCCCCCATCGCCCGCAGCCGGTCATGCAGGGAGGGGGAATCCACCGTTCCCGGACAGATGGCATTGCACCGGATTCCCTTGTCCACATAATCCGCCGCCACCGATTTTGTCAGCCCGATGACAGCCGCCTTGGTGGTGCCATAGACAAACCGGTTGGGCGCCCCGGTAACGCTGGAAACCACCGACGCCATGTTCAGGATCGATCCGTCCTTTTTTGCCAGCATGCCGGGCAGGAAAGCCTTGATCATGTGCACCATCGCCTTCACGTTGAGGTCCAGCGCGAATTCCAGTTCCTCATCCGTCGAATCAAGAATGGTGCCCGAATGCACAAAGCCGGCACAATTGAACAGGATGTCCACATCCCCCACATCCTCCGCAAGGCGTGCGATGGCATCCTTGTCGGTCACATCCAGAACCCAGGACGTGACCGGCACCTCACCGGCCAGCCTGTCCAGCAACTCCCCGTTGATATCGGTGGCAATGACCCTGGCCCCCGCCGCCGCAAACGCGCGCGCCGAAGCGGCCCCGATACCCTGGCCCGCCGCCGTGATCAGGCATTTTTTTCCGTGTAAATCCGCCATTTTTCCGCTTCTTTCACTTTTGGTTCCGTCCGTTTGCTGTCAAAATCACCCGGCACGCCGCGTCTGGACAGACATGCCGACGATCATTGTAATTCAATCCATATTTGAATAGTCTGTTCGTATGCAAGTAATTTCACCTTCCCCTTGCATGGCAGATCAACGGGTGCACGCACCTTGTCGAGGAAAAACAGGCAACGGAACACAACATGTCTGAAGAAAGCGACAGCCGCTATCGCGCCCCTGCCCTGGACAAGGGACTGGATATTCTGGAACTTCTGGCCTCCAGCAGCACCAGCCTGTCCCAGGCCCAGATTGCCAAGGCGCTGAACCGGTCGTCCAACGAAATATACCGCATGCTGAACCGCCTCGTGCGCCGCCAGTATGTGCGTCGCACCGACGAAGACCGGTTCGAATTGACTCTCAAGCTGTTCGAACTGGCCAACAAGACCCCGTTCATCCGCCGCCTTGTCTCCCATGCAACCCCGGTCCTGCGCCAGTTCGAACAGCTTGAGAG
>JALWTJ010000174.1 GCA_027082895.1 Hyphomicrobiales bacterium
CCAGTTGATGGCATCGGGCTCGCACAGCGGGTGCAGGAAATAAAGGCTCCCCATGTCGCGCAACAGGCGTTGCATGTCTTCCTGGTAAAGCGGGTCGACCCCGAATGCTGGCGAGGGCAGGACTGCCGCAAGGGCCGCAAGGGCCACGAAGGACGAAGAAAGAAAATGGGAGAATACCGGTTTCATGACGGGCTTGATAGCCCCACGACGCCGATACTTTCAAGGGGAAAGCGTGCGTTTTGGTACTCGTGAAGGAACTGCTGTGCCGCGCGCACACCAACTGCCCCGCTGAACGGGACAGCAGGGCACGCGCCGGCCCGCAAGGGCATGCGGACCGGCACGGCATTGGAAATGGCCGTATCAGTTTTCCAGTTGCACGATCTCCAGATCCGGCTTGAAGGCCCGCGCGGCAAAGGCAAAGGTGACCGTGTACAGCACGGGCTCCGGCTTCTCTCCGTCCACCCGGTAGACCTCGATATTGCCCACGTCGGCCCCTTCGGAAATCTGGCGCGTATCCAGCGCCGAGGCCTGTCCGGCCGACCAGCGAAATTCCAGTGGCCCGATCCGTACCGGCGCATTCTTGCGAAGATAGGGCAGGGTGACCGCCACCGGCTTGTCCCCGATATCTACATAGGCAATGCGCATCATGGGCTCGATGTCCGTGGGCAACTCGCCCCGGAACAGGAAGGGAATGGAAGATATCTCGTCATAATTGACATAAGGGTTCTGTCCGACTGCCCGGGCGCGCCGCGGGTCCGGCTGCAACACTTCCCCGTCCGGGTAGCGTTGCCGGAACAGGTCCATGCTGATCAGGAAGGAGGGGAAGGTCTTGAGCTTTTCTCCCGCCCGTTTCCCGACGATCGCTTCGCCGTTGAACTGCTGCCACCAGTTCTGTTCCTTGCGGTCATACATGACCAGATCCGAATTGCGCAGCTTTCCCGTGGTGCCGAAGGTTGTCGGCTCCCCGTCCAGCGTGCGTTCGAAAACGATGGAGGTATTGCACAGGGGGCAGAAGGTGACCGCCACGTCCAGCCCGCCGATGGTGTCATTGACGATTTCGTGCCACATCAGGATGCGCAAGGGATAGGCCCGCGAAACCCCGTTATGGGAAAAGGCGATTACCGGTTCGTTGCCCGGGATCTTGTTTTCTTCGGCTACCGGCAGGAAGGTCGGCGCGTCGATGGAGGGGATCTGGTCCGGCCCGATCACGTCGATGACTTCGCTCAGATCAATGGTGGTCTTGGAAAAATCCGTTTCCCATTTTTCAAGCGGGCGTCCGAATTCCTGCGCCATGGAGGGGGAAGCGGCGGGGATGATCGCCATCAGAACCGCCAGCAGAAGTCCTTTGTTGAGCATGCTTGTCTCCCGTTGTGAGTGGCATGCAGGCTCGCATGTAGCGGCCGGTTTGCCAATTCACCCCTGTTCACAGGCGGGTGAGAAGAAGACTGGCGCAGAACAAGGGAACGGATGTGCAGAAAGGGGAAACGGTCAAAACCCGCTTCAGGCGAACAGATCGTCGATGGCCGACTGGGTGGCCGTCACGTCTTCCGCTTCTGCCGGAGTTTCATGGATCAGGCCCGCCACCACGTCCCGCTGCTGCCGGATCCGCGCAAACAGGTCCGGGCAGGGCTCCGCCTGTTCCTGATGGATCAGGATCAGGTCGATCAGTTCTTCCACCGCCGCTTCGAACGCGCGGCGGCGCGCGCATTGCAGGGAGCGGAAGGCGTCAAGAACGGTCCTGGCCCCGGCAAAGCCGGAGCGGGCAAAATGGGTTTCGTAGTCAATGGGCAGCCAGTCGCTGAGCACATCCTGTTCCATGGACCCGTCATGGACCAGTTCCGCCAGCATGATATATTCGTTGAAAAGGTTCAGGAAATCCGTTGCCAGCCCGGTTTGCGGGTTGACATTCGCCGCGACCAGTTCGTCGTGGGACGGGCTGGGCACCCAATCGTCGCAATAGACGTCGCTGTTGTGCATGTTCATGTCCATCATGGGCATATTTGCGCCCAATCTGCTTGCCCACGGGTGAACGGGTCCGGAGGTATTTTCCCTCATCCTGCCGCATGCCAGTCCGGCATTGCTTGCCAGCCTGGACAAAACCGGTCAGGATTGCCCCCATGTGCGGTCGATTTACCCTTCTTCTGTCCTGGTCGGAAATCCATGATCTTTTGCAGGGGTTCGTTTCCCACCTTCAGGCCGATGCGCCACCCGAACTTGCCGGGGCACCGCCCCGCTATAACATTGCCCCCACCCAGCCCATTCTGGTTCTGCTGCGCGAAGCGGGCAAAACCCGTCCGCGCCTGATGCGCTGGGGCCTGGTTCCCGAATGGGTCGCGGATCCGGCCACCTTTCCCCTGATCATCAATGCGCGCGGCGAAACCCTGACGGAAAAAGCCTCCTTTCGCAACGCGGTGAAAAACCGGCGCTGCATCGTTCCGTGTTCGGGTTATTATGAATGGCAGCGTCACCCCGATGCCACAAAGACCCCGACCTATATCTTCCGGTGTGACAAAAGACCCTTCCTGATGGCAGGGCTCTGGTCCACCTGGGTGGGGCCTGAGGGCGAGGAAGTGGATACCGCCGCCATCGTGACCACCAGCGCCAATGCGGAGCTTGAGCCGGTGCATCACCGCATGCCGGCCATGCTGGAGGGCGAACAGGTGGAACAGTGGCTCGATACCGGCAACGTCAACGCCCAGCGGGCCCGACAACTGATTGCTCCGGCCGCGACGGGTGTTGCGTGCCACTACCCGGTTTCCGCTCGTGTCAATTCCCCCGCCAATGATGATGAAACCCTGATCCGGCCCGCCAGCGAAAAGACGCGCCTCCCGGACGGGGCGGACAGCGCCGACAAGGATGCCGAACGGGACGGCAATCAGTCCCGCGCGCCCCGGCAACTGGACCTGTTCTGAAGCAACGGGTCGGTTTTCAGGTTTCGGCAGGCGGTTCAGTCTCGGCCAGCAGTTCGGGAGCCAGCACCTTGCCCGGGTTCATGATATTGTTGGGATCCAGCGTCCGCTTGATGCGCGCCATGAGGTGCAGGGCCACCGGGTCCTTGTGGGCGAGCAGCAGGTCGGTCTTGAGCTGGCCCACCCCGTGTTCGGCGGAAAACGAGCCGTTCAGATCAAACACGATGCCATGAATGGCATCATGGACCGGCTGCGCACCTGCCATGTAGGCGGCCGGGTCCGCCCCTTCGGGCTGGGTGAAGTTGAAATGGATATTGCCGTCCCCCAGGTGGCCGAACGGGCAGGGGCGGATGCCCGGCACGATCTTTTCGGCCGCTTCGACGCCCCGGGAAATCAGTTCGGGCACCGCCGAAACGGGCACGGATACGTCGTGCTTGATGGAGGCCCCTTCAAGGGACTGGGTGGAACTCATCTGCTCGCGCACCTGCCACAGGAAATCCCGTTCCGAAAGCGAACGGGCAATCACCGCATCCGCAATCAGTTCCGCCTCGAATGCGGCCTCCAGTCCTTCGGCCAGCAGGCCTTCCTGTCCGCCCCGGGGCCGGGAAATTTCGGCCAGAACGTACCAGGGGGAGAGGCTGGCCGCCGGATCACGTTCGATCACCTTGTGCTTGAGCTGCATCTGGATACCGAACCGGGGCATCAACTCGAACGCGGTCAGCGTGTTGCCGCTGCGTTCGGCCATGAAACGGAACAGGCGCAGCGCGGCTGCCGGGGACGCAACATTGATCCAGGCGGTTTCGTGATCTTCGGGCTGGGGAAACAGGCTGAGGCTGGCCGCGGTGATGAAGCCCAGCGTTCCTTCCGCACCCACGAACAGGTTGGACAGGTCATAGCCCGTATTGTTCTTTTTCAGCCCGTTCAGTCCCTGATAGAGCGCGCCATCGGGCATCACTGCCTCGATACCCATGCACAGCTTGCGCGCATTGCCGTAGGCCAGCACCTGTACCCCCCCGGCATTGGTGGACAGCACACCGCCAATCTGCGCGCTGCCCTGGGAGGCAATGGCAAGGGGAAACAGAAGCTTTTCTTCCGTCGCCCGCTCCTGCACCTCCTGCAGGGTAACCCCGGCCTCCGCCACCATGAAACCGGCCTCCCGGTCAAGGCTGCGGATGGCGTTCAGCCGCTCCAGGGAAACAATGATTTCGCGGCCGGTCAGCGGAATCTGTCCCCCCACCAGTCCGGTATTTCCCCCCTGCGGGACAAGGGGCACCTTGTTTTCATTGGCCCAGCGGACCAGTTCCTGCAATTTTTCGCGTGTCGGGGGCTGCACGGCGGCCACCGGTGCCGTATGGAACCGGTGCCGCGGCTCGTCGATGAAGCGGGCAAGGGCGTTGGCGGAGGAAAAGACGTGTCTGTCGCCCAGCATGGCGTGCAGCTGTCGCACGATGCTGTCGGCGCTAAGGGGGGAGGCGGCCATAATTCTGTGGGCAGGTCCATTTGTTGGGCGGGATAACTTGCCCCGCATCTTGGCCTGTGCCACAAGCAAATTCAACACGCATCTGGTCATTGGGCACACTTGGAGACAGGCAATGGAAAACGGTTCGGTTTCAGGATTGATGGCAGGCAAGCGCGGTCTGATCATGGGTGTGGCAAACAAGCGCTCCATCGCCTTTGGCATCGCCCGCGCCCTGCGGGATGCCGGTGCACAGATCGCCCTGAGCTACCAGGGGGAAGTGCTGCAACGCCGGGTGGCACCCCTGGCCGAGGAACTGGGTTGCGACCTGATGGTGGAGTGCGATGTCACCGACGACAACGCCATTGACAAGACCTTCGCGACCCTGAAGGAAAAATGGGGCGGGCTGGATTTTCTCGTCCACGCCATCGGCTTTTCCAACAAGGAGGAACTGGAAGGGCGCTATGTGGATACGACGGCGGAAAACTTTGCCCTGACCATGAATGTTTCCGTCTATTCCTTCACCGCTGTTGCCCGGCGTGCGCAGGCCCTGATGGCCGATGGGGGAAGCATGCTGACCCTGACCTATAACGGCTCCCAGAAAGTGGTTCCCAACTACAATGTCATGGGGGTGGCCAAGGCGGCGCTGGAGTCCAGCGTCCGCTATCTCGCCGCTGATCTGGGACCGCAGAATATCCGGGTCAATTCCATTTCTGCCGGCGCCATCAAGACGCTTGCCGCGGCCGGCATTTCGGATTTTCGCTCCATGCTGGCCTATCAGGAAGCAACCGCTCCCCTGCGCCGCAACATCACCGCCCGCGAGGTGGGCAATGCCGCCCTTTACCTGCTGTCCGATCTGTCCAGCGGCGTGACGGGGGAAAATCATTATGTGGATGGCGGCTACAACATCATGGGCATGAGCGTTCTGGATTCCTCCGAGTAACGCGGTTGGCACGTCTATCCTGGAAAGTACTGAGCAGATGACCGAATGGCCCGAGATCTTTTTTGCCCGTCACGGGGAAACGGACTGGAATGCTGCTGGCAAGTTTCAGGGGCGCATGGACATTCCCCTGAACGAAAAGGGGCAACGCCAGGCCGACGCCATCGGGCCGGTTCTGGCATCGCTGCTGGCATCTCGCGGTATGGATCCGGCCGCTCTTGCCTGGCACGCTTCTCCCCTCTCCCGGGCGCGTGAGACCATGCAACGGGCCCGTTCCGCCTTTGATTCTGCCCTGCCACCGGTCGTTCATGACGATCGGCTGATGGAACTGGCCTATGGGGTCATGGAGGGGCAGCACTATATGGATGTGGACCTTGGCATCGAAATGCAGTCGGGAAAACGCAGTGAAGACTATTGGGAGTTTCGCCCCCCCGAAGGTGAGAATTACCACGATCTGACCCGGCGCCTGACCGAATTTGCAGAGACATTGACCGGCCCCAGCGTCATTGTTGCCCATGGGGGGGTGCAGCGCGCCCTGCGCCGCCTGACCGTGGGCACTCCCGTGGTTGAACTGGTCAACTGGATGCCCCCCCAGGGGGCCATCGCCCATTTCCACGACGGGCAGATGGACATGCACCACGCTCCCGGCTTCGAACCCGGTTAAGCCTTTGGCCGGGCCTTTGTTGACCTTGGCCACCGGCGAACCTAAAAGCGGGGGAACCGCGAGGGGTTTTCATGTCGCATAACAGTTTTGGACATCTGTTTCGCTTCACGACCTGGGGCGAAAGCCACGGGCCTGCCCTCGGGGTGGTGGTGGACGGGTGTCCGCCGGGCCTCGATATCGACAGGGACGATATTCAGCGCCAGCTTGACCGGCGCAAGCCGGGCCAGTCCCGCTTTACCACCCAGCGCCGCGAAGCGGACCGGGTGGAAATCCTGTCCGGCGTGTTCGAAGACGAGCGCACGGGAGGCCTGAAGACCACCGGCACCCCCATCGCTCTGGAAATCAGGAACACCGACCAGCGCTCCCGGGATTATTCCGAAATTCGCGACACATACCGTCCCGGCCACGCCGATTATACCTATGACCGGAAATATGGCATTCGCGACTATCGCGGCGGCGGCCGTTCCTCGGCCCGCGAAACGGCAGCCCGGGTCGCTGCCGGGGCTGTCGCACGTCTTGTGATCCCGGAGGTGAAAATCCGCGCTTCCCTCGTCCAGATGGGCCCCCGCCGGATAGACCGGGACCGGTTCGACTGGGCGGAAGTGGACCGCAACCCGTTCTTCTGCGCCGATGCCGACGCTGCCCGGGAATGGGAAACCTACCTTGACGGCCTGCGCAAAAAGGGCAATTCCGTCGGCGCCGTCATCGAGGTGGTGGCCGAAGGCGTCCCCGCCGGTTGGGGCGCCCCCGTCTATGGCAAGCTGAGCGCGGATCTGGCCGCGGCCATGATGAGCATCAACGCGGTCAAGGGGGTCGAAATCGGTGCGGGCATGGGCGCTGCGGAACTGACCGGCACCGAAAATGCCGACCAGATGCGGGCAGGGCAGACCGCGCCGGTATTCCTGTCCAACAAGGCGGGGGGAATATTGGGCGGCATATCGAACGGAGATCCGGTCGTGGTACGCTTTGCCGTCAAGCCCACATCTTCCATTCTCACGCCCCGCCAGACCGTGACCAGCGACAACAGGGATGCTGATATCGTCACCAGGGGGCGCCATGACCCGTGTGTGGGCATCCGGGCGGTGCCCATTGGTGAAGCCATGATGGCCTGCGTGCTGGCCGATCATTTCCTGCGTCACCGTGGGCAGACGGGGCGCGACGGCCCGGTCGGGTTCCCCCGGTAACTGCCCCGGGGCGGCTCAAAAAGGCT
>JALWTJ010000175.1 GCA_027082895.1 Hyphomicrobiales bacterium
TAAAAATTCGGTGGTGCTTGTTGTGCGGAACGAGCAGGGTTTCCGCAATCTTTCGGCCCTTGTCAGCCGCGCCTATCTGGAAAACGAGGAAGGGGGGGCGGTCGTTCCCCTTGACTGGCTTGGCCCCGATCAGGTCGCGGGGCTGATTTGCCTGAGTGGGGGCCATGAGGGAGCCGTTGATCCGCTTTTTGCTGCCGGTCTTGATACGCATGCGCGCGCGCGTCTTTCGCGCCTGCACTCCATATTCGGCAAGTTTCTTTTCATCGAGTTGCAGCGTCATGGAAGGGAAGGGGAGCCGCGGATCGAGGGGGGGCTGACCGATTTTGCCTACGAAAATGGCGTGCCGCTTGTAGCCACCAATGAGCCGTTTTTTCCGACGCAGCAGGATTTCGAGGCCCACGATGCCCTGCTGGCCATCGCCCAGGGTTCCGTCGTTGCTCAGCCGCGCCGGCGCAAGCTGACGCCGGAGCATTATTTCAAGACCCGGCAGGAAATGATCGAATTGTTTTCCGACCTGCCCGAGGCACTGGAAAACACCGTTGTGGTGGCACGGCTGTGCCATTTCCGGCCCCTGACCATGGCCAAGCCCATTTTGCCCAGTTTTTCCGCCCATCCGGGGGCCACGGAGGAAGAAGCGCTGGCGCAGGAGGCCGAGCAACTGGTCAGTGATGCCCGGGCGGGGCTGGAACGGCGGCTCGCAAAGACCGGTCTTGCCGATGGGTGCTCCCGGCGGGACTATGATGAACGTCTGGACTTTGAACTGGACGTGATCCGGAAGATGAAATATCCGGGCTATTTCCTGATCGTGGCCGATTTCATTCGCTGGGCCAAGGAACAGGGTATTCCGGTGGGGCCGGGGCGCGGGTCGGGGGCCGGTTCGCTGGTGGCCTATTGCCTGACCATTACCGATCTGGACCCGCTGCGTTACCAGCTGCTGTTTGAACGGTTCCTCAACCCGGACCGCATTTCCATGCCCGACTTCGACGTGGATTTCTGCCAGGAGCGCCGCGAGGAAGTCATTCACTACGTTCAGCAGAAATACGGGCGTGACCAGGTAGCCCAGATCATCACCTTTGGAACGCTTCAGGCCAGGGCGGCCCTCAGGGATGTGGGGCGGGTGTTGCAGATGCCCTATCCGCAGGTAGACAGGATCTGCAAGCTGGTGCCTTCAAATCCGGCCAATCCGCCGACCATTGCCGATGCGCTGAAAAGCGAACCGGAACTGCGGCGCATGCAGGAGGAGGACGAAACGGCGGCCCAACTGCTCAAGACGGCGCAGAATCTGGAGGGGCTGTATCGCCACGCCTCCACCCATGCCGCCGGAATCGTGATCGGTGACAGGCCATTGCAGGAACTGGTGCCGCTTTACCGGGATCCGCGTTCGGACATGCCGGTGACCCAGTACGGGCAGAAATGGGTGGAGCCGGCCGGCCTGGTCAAGTTCGACTTTCTGGGGCTCAAGACCCTGACCATCATTGACCATGCCCTGAAACTGGTGAACCGGGAACAGCAGCAGCTTGCATTGAGCGATATTCCCATTGACGACGAAAAGACCTTCCGAATGTTGCAGGAAGGGGACACGGTGGGCGTGTTTCAGGTGGAAAGTGCGGGCATGCGCCGGTCGCTGGTGCAGATGCAGCCGGACCGGTTCGAAGACCTGATTGCCCTTGTGGCCCTGTACCGTCCCGGCCCCATGGACAACATTCCGGTCTATTGCAAGCGCAAGCGGGGGGAGGAGAA
>JALWTJ010000176.1 GCA_027082895.1 Hyphomicrobiales bacterium
CGCCTTTGACGTGTGCACCCGGCACACCCTTGCCGACTATCAGGACACACAAGCCCTTGCCGCCTTTGCCGACGCCATCGACGTGGCAACCTTCGAATTTGAAAACATCCCGACCGAAACGACAAGATGGGTGGCAGCACGGGTACCCTTGCGTCCCGGAGCCACCGCCCTTGTCACATCCCAGGACCGGATCGCGGAAAGAGCCTTTCTGGCCCGCCATCATATCCCTGCCACCCGCTCCGCCCCCATCCGTTCCCCCGCCGACATGGAAAAGGCCATTTCCATCACCGGCCTGCCGGCCATCCTCAAGACGGCACGTCTGGGCTATGACGGCAAGGGTCAGCGGGAGGTTTCCAGCCCCGAACAACTGGCCAGCGCGTTCGCAGAGCTGGGAAAGGTTCCCGCGATCCTTGAAACGCTCGTCCCGTTCGATTCGGAAATTTCGGTCATTGCCGCCCGCACCCCAAACGGGGATCAGTGCGTTTACGAGCCCGCCTGCAACAGCCACGAAAACCACATACTTGCCACCTCCCGCGTGCCTGCCCCCCTGAAGCCGGCCCTGCGCGAACAAGCCATTTCCATCACCCGCTCCATTGCCCGGGCCCTTGACTATTGCGGCATACTGGCCGTGGAATTTTTCGTTTCCAGTACCCCCGAAGTCCCCCCTTTGCTGGTCAATGAGCTGGCCCCCCGGGTACACAATTCTGGCCACTGGACCCAGAACGGTTGTGCCACCGACCAGTTCGAACAGCACATCCGGGCCATTTGCAACTGGCCCCTTGGCAGCGTGGAACGCCTGAACGACGTGACCATGACCAACCTTCTGGGGGACGATGTCCTGAACCTCCCGCAAAAGCTGGGGCCCGACCAGTTCCCCCATGTCTATGGCAAGCGCGACATCCGTCCGGGGCGAAAAATGGGCCACATCAACACCATCGCACCACGAACAAATTAACCGGGCAAGGTTCTGGACAGAAGGGACCCTTCCTGCTATGTCCGCGCCAGCGATGGTCGGCGTGTCCGGCAAGCGCCGTATGGGGCATGCCCGGTTTTGTCCCGATGGCGTTTTCTCTTTTGACAACAAGATGTGAAAGGCGGGGTTCCGCGTGCAAGTAGTCGTTCGTGATAACAATGTTGATCAGGCCCTCAAGGCCCTGAAGAAGAAACTGCAGCGCGAAGGTGTGTTTCGCGAGATGAAGCTGCGCAACTATTACGAGAAGCCCTCGGAAAAGCGTGCGCGCCAAAAGGCCGAAGCGGTTCGCCGCGCCCGCAAGCTGGCCCGTAAGAAGGCCCAGCGCGAAGGCCTTATCCCCATGAGTTCCCGCCGGAAATAGCAAGTCCCGCTGGAGATAGGGAGCTTCTGAAGGAAACAGGGGCAGGCGGCCAGTCGGAGCAGAACGCGCCCCGAAATGCCCGTTGGCCCACTCCCGGACAGGACACTATTTCAGTCCGGCGCCCGCTTGAGGAACATCTTTTCTGCGATCGCTGCCAATGGCCCTTTTCCGCCCCGTTTGCACAATCGGATGCGGATGGCGGCAAATGCATAGACCATGCGCAAACCCCGAGACGACAAACGCCCCATGAACGGGGCGTTTTCTTTTGGAACCTGCGTTCGCAAAGCGGCCGCGGACAACCGGCCTATTCCGCGACCGCCTTCAGCAGATAGGAAGCGTGACAGGCCGTGCAATTGTTCATGATGTCTCCAAGACCCGCCGCCGCCTGTTCCGGATCCATTCC
>JALWTJ010000177.1 GCA_027082895.1 Hyphomicrobiales bacterium
GCCCGGCAGCAGACCACCATTAAGATCATCGCCTTCGAGGGATTGATGGTGCACAAGGCCCGCGATCTGGAGGCGGCCCTGATCATTCGCGGCCTTCGCGACACCACTGACTACAACTATGAAATGCAGATGGTGGGGATGAATGCCCAGATGGCCCCGGACCTGCAAACCGTGTTCGTACCGTCCAGCCCCCATGTGCGCCATATTGCAGCATCCCTGGTGCGCCAGATCGCCGAAATGGGCGGCGATGTTTCCGCTTTCGTTCCCCCCCTTGTTCTGCAGGCGATCAACAGACTATGAGCACCAGTTCTTCCCTGCGCCATCGGCTGATAGCTGGCCTGGTCGCGCTTGTGGTGCTGGTTTTCGGCGCCATTCTTTATACCACCTACAACGGGCTGGGCCTGTTCGGCAGTTCCGACGCTTCCAGCACCGACAGTGTTGCCAGTACCGGTGCCGAGCCGGACACTTCCGGTTTTCCCATCATCGACATGAAGCTGGAAACCGGCACGGTCTCGATCCTTCTGCGTCCCGATCTGGCCCCCAATCATGTGCAACGGATCATTGATCTGAGCGAATCCGGCTTTTATGACGGCGTTCCCTTTCACCGGGTCATAGAAGGGTTCATGGCCCAGACGGGCGACCCCACCGGCACCGGAACCGGCGGGTCGGACCTGCCCGATCTCGAACCGGAGTTCAACGACCGTGCCTTCGAACGGGGCACGCTGGGCATGGCCCGAAGCCGTGCCCTGAACAGTGCCAATTCCCAGTTCTTCATCGTCTATGACAGCGCCCCGCACCTGAACGGCCAGTATACGTTGTTCGGCAAGGTCATTGCGGGCATGGACCTGATCGACGGTCTGAAAAAGGGCTCCCCGTCCAACAACGGGCTGGTGGAAAATCCCGACCATGTCATTTCGATGCGCCTGCGAAAATCCGAATGAGCCGCATGGGCGTACACCCTGTTTCCTGAACACAAGAAAAGAACAACAGTTTCAAACAACGGAAAGAACAATCATGAGCGAACAATTCGACGCCGAAAACACTCTTGTCATGAAGACCACCAAGGGCGACGTGACCATCGGCATGCGGCCCGACCTCGCCCCCAATCACGTGCGCCATATCAAGGAACTGGTGCGCGAAGGCTTTTATGACGGCATCGTCTTTCACCGCGTGATCGACGGTTTCATGGCACAGGTCGGCTGCCCCCATGGCACTGGCACCGGCGGTTCGGACAAGCCCGACCTCAAGGCCGAATTCAACGAAGAAAAGCATGTGCGCGGCACCTGTTCCATGGCCCGTGCCGCATCTCCGGACAGTGCCAATTCCCAGTTCTTCATCTGTTTTGACGATGCCCCGTTCCTCAACCGGCAATATACGGTCTGGGGACAGGTCATTGACGGTATGGAGAATGTCGACAAGCTGGAGCGGGGCGAGCCGGTACGCAATCCGGACAAGATCATTTCCATGAAGGTCAAGGCAGACATGGATGAATAGGCTCCTTTGTTCCACTGCCATCCTGCTGGCCATGAGCGCACCGGCCATGGCCACCGGGGCCCTTGCCTGCCGCGCCGGAAGCGGCGAATCCCTGTATATTCAGGTGGGCTTTGTTGTCGTTACCTCGGTCATCGGGGTTGACATCGTTTCTTCGGGCACACACTGGTCCACCCATGATGCGGAAGCCGAACAGTTGGCCATCGCCCAGGCATTTGTCGACGATACAACCATCCGTATCGA
>JALWTJ010000178.1 GCA_027082895.1 Hyphomicrobiales bacterium
GCTCATTGGTGCGGCCAGGAACGGATCCACGGGAATTCTTCTGCCGGCTGGTGTGGGTTCGGGGGGTATCCTGGGCCTGGGGTGCATAGATTGCGCTTTCCACCACAAGATCATTGTTGGGGGAGATCAGGATCAGGTGTTCCACGTCGTCGCGGCGGATCAGCATCAGGCTTTTGCGGTTGTCCAGGGCCATGGTGTCGACGATGGACAGGCGGCGTTGCCGGCCCCGCACGATATTGGAGGAGGCACCGAACAGCAGTTTGAGCAGCCATACGCCCCCCACGATCAGCACCAGAACGATGATCAGGGCAAAGCCCACTGTCCAGATGTTGGTCTGCGTGCCGAAAATGCTCGTTAGAAAACCCACGATACCGGTTCCTCTTCTGGTTGCGCGACCACTTTCCCCTTCCCGGACCGAATGCGGGGTGAATCAGGGGGAACATTTTGCCCAGCTTACGCCCAAATTGAGGCAGGTGCAGGCAGATTTGGGCATTTGTTCACCGAAATTAACGCTCTGTTAACCATGCGGTGGGCAGAATTTGCCCATTAAACACAATGTCGAGTCTGAAGGGGTGCCGTCATGGCCATCAGTGATCTGCCGATCCTTGCCGCGATCAAGGGCAAGATGAACTGGCATCAGGCGCGTCAGAAACTGCTGGCGGAAAATATCGCCAACGCGGAAACGCCCGGCTACAGGGGGCGGGATCTTGCCCCTTACAGTTTCGAGGCGATGGTCAAGGAAAGCAGCGCCGGAGTGCTGGTAACGCGCACCACACAGCCGGGGCACATTGCCACCAGCATGACCGGGGGCAGTTCGTCCGGCTTCGGGGCAAGGGACATGAAGAATTTCGAGGTCACACCGGAAGGGAACGGGGTGGTTCTGGAAGATGAAATGATGAAGCTGACCGCCAACCAGATGGACTATCAGGCGGCGACGTCTCTTTATTCGCGTTCCCTGAAGCTCATTCGCACGGCATTGGGCCGTTCGTGAGAATGGCAGGCATTTGGGATTGTTACGGGATTGATGAAGGGAACAGGTCATGAGTGATTTTTCCAATTCCCTCAAGATTGCCGCGGGCGGACTGCATGCCCAGTCGGCCCGGATGCGGGTCATAGCGGAAAATCTGGCCAATGCGGATTCGGCGGGCAAGACGCCGGGGGAGGATCCCTACCGGCGCAAGATTCCTACCTTTCGGGCGGAATTTGATCGTTCCATGGATGCCTACAATGTGCGGGTGGGGCGCATGGTGCTGGATCAGAGCGCCTTTGATACCCGCTATGAGCCGGGCCATCCGGCGGCCGATGCGCAAGGGTTCGTGAAGTACCCCAACGTGGATCCGTTGATCGAATTGGCGGACATGCGCGAGGCGCAGCGTACCTATGAGGCCAACCTGAACGTGATCCGTTCCTCGCGCACCATGTACGGGCAGACGCTGGATATCCTGAGAGTATAGCTGAATTATTCTTCATTTTTGCCGTTGTTTATGCGGCTTTTCTAACCAGATGGATCAACCGAAATGACAATTCCCGTTTCTTCCGCAGCCCAGGCCTACGGCAATGTGGCCAAACTGGTGAACCAGGGGGGTGACACGTCGGCCAGTGCGCTGGATGGACAGAAGGGTGGAAACGGTTTTTCCGACATGCTGGCCCAGGCGGTGCAGGGCGTCGTTGACGGCGGCAACAATGCGGAAAAAATCTCCATGGACATGCTCAACGGCAAGGCGGATGTGGTAGACATGGTCACGGCCGTTTCCGAATCGCAACTGGCGGTCGAAACCATGGTATCGGTTCGGGACCGGGTGATTTCCGCCTATGAGGAAATCATGCGCATGCCGATCTGACGCCGGCAAGCGGGTGGAGAGGGTCGATGAATGATGCGCTTGTTCTGGATGTGGCACGCGAAGGTTTGTGGGTCCTTATCCTGATTTCCTCGCCCATGATGGTCACCGGGCTGGTGGTGGGGGTGGTGATCGCCCTGTTCCAGGCCCTGACCCAGATTCAGGAAATGACGCTGGTTTTCGTACCCAAGATCATTGCCATTTTCGCGGTGATGATGATTGCCCTTCCCTTCATGGGCAGCACGCTGGGCGCCTATTTTCAGCGCATGGCCGACCTGATCGTGGCAAGCGGATGAGGGGTTTGGCAGTTTCGTTGCGGGAGCACCAAAGGGGGGGAAGATGACCCTTTCCCTTGGCTGGCTGCCCCAGACCGCCTTTTTCTACATGCTGATCTTTGCCCGGGTCGGTACCATGATCATGCTGGCGCCCGCCTTTGGCGAGGCAAGCATTCCTTCCCGCCTGCGCCTCTCGTTCGCCCTGTTGCTGACGCTGGTCTTCTTTCCGCTTGTGACCCCGAAGCTGCCCGCCCTGCCGCTGGGGCTGATCGGCATGGGCGTGCTGGTGCTGCGCGAGATCGTTGTCGGCCTCATTCTGGGCACCATTGCCCGGCTGGTGGTGGTGGCCACCCAGACGGCGGGGGCAATCATTGCCTTTCAGGCCGGGCTGAGCATGGCTCAGGCCAATGATCCCTCGCAGCCGGGGGTGCAGGGGGCGATGGTGGGCAATTTCCTGACGGTTCTGGGCATTACGCTGGTTTTTGCCACCAACCTGCATCATCTGGTGCTGGCGGCGATCCATGACAGCTATTCCTATTTCCCGGTGACCGGTTCCCTGATGCTGGAGGATGCGGCTTTCGGAGCGGTGGACGCGGTTGCCGAAGCGTTCATCATCGGCGTGCAGATGGCGGCGCCGTTCATCCTGTTCGGGCTGGTGTTCTATCTGGGGCTGGGGCTTCTGGCCCGGCTGATGCCGCAATTGCAGGTGCTGTTCATTGCCATGCCGGCCAATGTGGGGCTGGGGCTGGTTTTGCTCATGGTGCTGCTGGTTTCGATGATGGGATGGTACCTTTCCCATTTCGAATCCCATTTTTCCATGCTCAGGTTCTAGGGGCGCGGGGGGAAAGGCATGGCGGATCAACCGGAAAAATCGGAAAAGACAGAGGATCCTTCTGACTTCAAGCTGAGTGAAGCGCACAAGAAGGGGGACGTGGCCAAGAGTCAGGAAGTGACCACCTGGTTCATGCTTCTGGGCTCGGCCATGCTGTTTTCCCTTCTGGCCCCGTCGGCAACCACCACCATCATGGGGCAGTTGAAGGTGGTGATGGCCAATGCGGACCAGTACCGGCTGGAAGGGGCCGGGATTCAGGTTCTGTTCAACGGGCTGGCCGGCACGGTGCTGGTGACAGCCCTGCTGCCTCTTGGCCTGATGGCCCTGTTCGGGGTGGCGGCCAATCTGGTTCAGCACAAGCCGGTATGGTCCGCGGACCCGCTGAAACCCAAATTTTCCAAGATTTCGCCGCTGGCGGGGGCCAAGCGCATCTTTTCCGCCCAGGGCATGGTGAATTTTGCCAAGGGCCTGCTCAAGCTGAGTGCGGTGGCGGGGGTCATCTTCTTCGTGCTGTGGGGGGAAAGGGACCGGCTGGACACGTTGATGACGGAAGATCTGGCGCTGCTCATGGCCAGTTTCGAGGCGCTGGGAATCAAGGTGTTCATTGCCACCCTGATCATTGTCACCATCGTTGCCATTGCCGATTTCCTGTTCCAGAAAAACCAGTGGTGGGAAAAGCAGAAGATGACGGTCAAGGAGGTCCGGGACGAGCACAAGAACATGGAGGGCGATCCCAAGATCAAGCAGAAGATCCGCCAGATCCGGTCCGAGCGTTCGCGCAAGCGAATGATGACGGCGGTGCCCGATGCCACGGTGGTCATTACCAACCCGACCCATTTTGCGGTGGCCCTCAAGTATGAACCGGATATGGCGGCGCCGGTATGCGTCGCCAAGGGGGCGGATTCCCTTGCCTTCCGTATCCGCACGCTGGCGGGTGAAAGCGATGTTCCCATCGTTGAAAACCCGCCCCTGGCGCGGGCTCTTTATGCCAGCGTGGATGTGGATGAAACGGTGCCGACCGAGCATTTCCGGGCCGTGGCACAGGTTATCGGCTATGTGATGCAGCTCAAGCAGAAGGCGGCGTGGCGGACCGGTTCGGGCTCGCAAGGGACCGAGGGTGGTTCGGTGTCCTAGCATGGTCGCGGCCCATGTGGGACGGTGTGCGGCGCGAGAGAGGATAAAATGGGGGTGAGGGAGCGAATTATTTGCCGCTGACTCTACCCAAGGGGCGCTGGCATTTGCTACCAATTCCAGGCGACTGATTCGTTTTGGTCGGATTTGGGGGAAACGTCACGATATTACCCGCACTCGGCATGTTCGCGATGATCTGCATCGCTTTACTACAGGTTGTATCTGTCGAATGAATGATGAGCTCTATCCCGAGCCCTACAGTACGGAACCCGACAGGGGGCGATTGTGGAAGGTGGCTGGTCTTGCCGTCTTTCTCATTCTGCTGGCGGTGGTGTTTTCCGTGTTTGGTGCGCGTATCCCTTCCGAGTGGATACTGCTGGTGCTGGGCGGGCTGTCGGTTGTCGGCGTTTTCAGCCTGTTTGCCCTGACGTCGGGCCTGTTCCGCATTTCGCGGGGGGGCGAACAGCGTTCCCTGTCA
The DNA here is from genome assembly GCA_027082895.1 of Hyphomicrobiales bacterium. GTDB lineage: Bacteria > Pseudomonadota > Alphaproteobacteria > Rhizobiales > Devosiaceae > DROE01. The sequence goes on from JALWTJ010000178.1 coordinate 4,555, forward strand.
CGCATGGTTCTGGACAGTTCGCCCGATGCCATGGTGATCACGACCCGCAAGGGGGTGGTTGTTTATGCCAACCGGCAATATCTGGACCTGTCCGCCCATGCGAGCAAGGGGCCGCCGGTGGGGGTGGTTCGCCTGTTTGCCGGGCAGCCGGAGGCCGGGGAGGCCATTTTCCGTCTGTCGCGGGCGGCGGCCGAGCGTCGCCATGCGGCAGAGGATATTCGCCTGACCCGCGGTTTCGATGGTCGCCTGCTGGAGGGGGAAAAACCGGTCTGGTACCGGATTGTCGTTCGCGCCCTGCCCGAGGGGGAGGAAGGGGACCGGCTGCTGGTATGGACGGTAAGGGATATTTCGCTGGATCGGGACCGGCAGGAAAACACCTTCCTGGAACTGCAACGGGCCATTGACTATCTGGACCACGCGCCCGCCGGTTTCTTCTCCTCCAACCGGGACGGGCAGATCCAGTATGTCAATGCCACCCTTGCCGACTGGCTGGGCTTCGACCTGGCCGAGTTCGAGCCGGGGGATCTGAGCATGCACGACATCGTGCGGGGAGACGGGGCCAATCTGCTGATGGGGGGGCGTGCGGATGGGGACATCCGCACCGAGGTGATCGATGTGGACCTGGTGCACCGGAACGGTACCAGCTTTCCGGTGCGCCTGTTGCACCGGGCGGCGCGGCTGGCGGACGGGGAGCTGGGGGAAACCCGCACCCTTGTTCTGGACCGGCGCGACGAGGGGGCCTCGGAGGCGGATCTTCGGGCGGCAGAGGTGCGCTTTTCCCGCTTCTTCAACGACACGCCCTTTGCCATTGCCACGCTGGACGCCGAGGGGAAGGTCATCAGCACCAACGCGCCCTTTGCGCGCATTCTTGACGTGAATTCGGCGGAACAGGCGGTGGAGGGCATCCGGGTTGCGGATCTGCTGGGAGAGGAAAGCCGGGAGAAATTCGGCGAGGCGCTGGAACAGGTGCGTCAGAACCTTTCCGAAATTGCGCCGGTGGATGCCAAGCTGGCACGGGACGAGGACCGGGCGGTGCGCCTTTATCTTTCGGCGTCGGAATGGATGGAGGGGACCAAGGAACAGGTCATTCTTTACGCGCTGGACATGAGCGAATATGCGCGCCTGCAGGCCCAGTTCGCCCAGGGGCAGAAAATGCGGGCCATCGGCGAGTTGGCCGGGGGAGTCGCCCACGATTTCAATAATATCCTGACGGCAATCATCGGGTTTTCCGACATGCTGCTGCTCAAGCACAAGAAGACCGATCCGTCCTTTGCCGACATCATGCAGATCAAGCACAGTGCCAACCGGGCGGCGGGTCTGGTGCGCCAGCTGCTGGCCTTTTCCCGGCGCCAGACCCTGCGTGCGCAGGTGTTGGAAATCACCACCCAGATCGACGAGTTTTCCGTGTTCCTGAAACGGCTGATTGGCGAGAAGATCACGCTGGAGGTTTCCCATGGGCGCGACGTGTGGCCGGTCAAGGCGGATCTGGTGCAACTGGAGCAGGTGGTGATCAACCTGGTGGTCAATGCGCGCGATGCCATGCCCGACGGGGGCACCATTACCCTTAGAACCCGCAACGTGCGGGAGGAGGAAGCGGCAGGTTTCACCTATCGCGGCATGCCGCCGGCTGATTATGTACTGATCGAGGTGGAGGACGAGGGGACTGGTATTCCCGATGATGTGCTGGCCAAGATGTTCGAGCCGTTCTTCTCCACCAAGGAACAGGGCAAGGGAACCGGGCTTGGTCTGTCCATGGTCTATGGGATCATCAAGCAGACCGAAGGGTTCATCTATGCGGATACGGAGATGGGCAAGGGAACCTGTTTCCGTATCTTTCTGCCCCGCTACATGGCCAGCGAACTGGAGATGGAAAAGCTGCGCGGCGTCGAGGAGCGGGTGGTCAAGGACCTGACGGGGCAGGCGCGCATCCTGCTGGTGGAAGATGATGAGAGCGTCAAGGCATTTTCCTCACGGGCGCTGGAGGCCACGGGATACGAGGTTCTGCAGGCGGACGGGGGCGAGGAAGCGCTGGAGCTGCTGGACGAGGTGGGCGATCAGATCGATCTGATGATTTCCGACGTGATGATGCCGGAAATGGACGGGCCGACCCTTCTGGTGGAGGTGCGAAAGCGCATCCCGGATATCAGTGTGATCTTCGTTTCCGGATTTGCCGAGGACGAGGTGCGCCGGGAACTGGAGGACGACCGGAGCGTCGAATTCCTGCCCAAACCCTATTCCTTCGACCAGATCAATACCAAGGTGAAAGAGGTGCTGTCCGGTCGCAAGGAAGGGGGGTAAAACGGGCATGAAGTTTTCCCCTCGGGTGGAAGGGGGGCGCACGGGTGTCGCCATGCGCACCCGTACGGGGTTTTTCAGTCCGCCTCCGACAATGTGATGGCGTGCGGGGAACCGTTATCGTGCCTGCAGTTTTCCACCATGGCCACATAAAGGGATGCAGCCACGATCAACGCGGCGCCGGGCCAGAACCAGGGGGTGGGAACCTGGCTGAGGACCACCCAGCCCAGCAGCACGTTGAGGGGCAGTTTCAGGTCGTCAAAGGGCTGCAGATAGGTGGCGTCCGCCTTCTTGTAGGCGG
>JALWTJ010000179.1 GCA_027082895.1 Hyphomicrobiales bacterium
CGCAGCTTGTCGACATCAAATTCGTCACGCCCGATGCCGGTGCCAAGGGCCGTGATCAGGGTGCCGACCTGTTCGGAGCCCAGCATGCGATCAAAGCGCGCCCGCTCCACGTTCAGGATCTTGCCGCGCAGGGGCAGAACGGCCTGGGTGGCCCGGTCCCGGCCCTGCTTGGCCGATCCGCCCGCCGAATCCCCTTCCACGATGAACAGTTCGGACCGGGCGGGATCCCGTTCCTGGCAATCAGCCAGCTTGCCGGGCAGGGAGGAAATATCAAGGGCCGACTTGCGCCGGGTCAGTTCGCGGGCCTTGCGGGCGGCCATGCGGGCGGCGGCGGCCTCGGCAACCTTGCCCACCACCTCCTTGGCTTCGGCCGGATTTTCCTCCAGCCACTGGCCCAGTTTCTCGTTGACGATCCCCTCCACCACCGGGCGCACTTCGGAAGAAACCAGCTTGTCCTTGGTCTGGGAGGAGAATTTGGGGTCGGGTACCTTGACCGACAGCACACAGGTCAGCCCTTCCCGGCAGTCTTCCCCGGTCAGTTGTACCTTTTCGCGTTTCAGTATGCCGGAACTTTCCGCATAACCCGCCACCTGCCGCGTCAGGGCACCCCGGAAACCGGCAAGGTGCGTTCCCCCGTCCCGCTGCGGGATATTGTTGGTAAAACACAGAACGTTCTCGTGGTAGCTGTCGTTCCACCACATGGCCACGTCCACCGTTATGCCATCCTTTTCCACGCTGAAAGTGATGGAGTCGGACAGCAACGGGGACTTGGCCTTGTCCAGGAAACGCACGAAGGCGGCCAGCCCCCCCTCGTAATGCAGATCCACGGAAACGGGATCACTGCCCCGCTTGTCGGTCAACAGGATGTGCACGCCCGAATTGAGAAAGGCCAGCTCCCGCAGCCGGTGTTCAAGCACCTTGAAGTCGAATTCGACCATGGTGAAGGTTTCCGGGGACGGCATGAAACTGAGTTCGGTTCCCGTATAATCGCCCGCATCACCGGTGCGGACCAGGGGGCCGTCGGCCACCCCATGGGTGAAGCTTATTTCATGAAAACCGCCATTGCGGCCGATCTTGAGCTTGAGCCACACGGACAGGGCATTGACGACGGACACCCCCACCCCGTGCAGGCCCCCCGAGACCTTGTAGGAATTCTGGTCGAACTTGCCCCCGGCATGCAGCTGGGTCATGATCACTTCGGCGGCGGAAATGCCTTCCCCGGTGTGGATGTCCACCGGAATGCCACGGCCATTGTCGGTTACCGTTACAGATCCGTCCGCGTTCAGGGTAACGGTCACAAGGTCCGCATGGCCCGCCAGGGCCTCGTCGATGGCATTGTCCACCACCTCATAGACCATGTGGTGCAGGCCGGAGCCGTCATCCGTGTCCCCGATATACATGCCCGGACGCTTGCGGACAGCATCCAACCCCTTGAGAACCTTGATGGAATCAGCGTCGTAATGGGGTGGAGCTTCCCCGTCATCGCCTGGGGATGTCAAATCACTCATTTGCGGTCGAATCAGCTTGGTTGGACTTGGTCTTCTTGTAGCGGAAACCGGCGGTTTTCCAAAGCAAAATGGGCATGCCGGGCCATATGTTCAGGCAATGGATGAACGCACAACGACCGGTTGTGCCGGCCCGGAATGTCACCGGGCAGCAATCTGGCGCAGCAGCAGATCCAGCTGTTGCAGGAAGGCGGACCTGTCCTGTCGGGAAAAGGGCCTTCCCCC
>JALWTJ010000180.1 GCA_027082895.1 Hyphomicrobiales bacterium
GGCGAGCCTGGCCGAACTCCTCGGCCTGGCCCGGCGCGCAGGCGTCGATCCGTCTCGCGCGCTTGGCATCATCGCGGCAACCCCGGTGATGAGCCCGGCCGCGAAAGCGGCGGGTGACGCCATGCTGGCGGGCAATTTCGCGCCGGCCTTTCCGATCGATCTGGTGTGCAAGGATATGAGCCTGATCGAGGGGACCGCCCGTGCGCTTGAGCAGGAAGTTCCCATGACACACGCCAGTGCCGAAACATTTGATCGGGCCAGCGCTGCAGGTCTGGGGCGGGCCAACATCACCGCGGTGGCAAAACTCTATTCCGACCCTGTCGGCAAAAGGGGAAATTCGGCACCGTCCGGTCGAATCTGAAATGATCCCTACCCCGCCGGGGCCACGAACAGGGGCCCTACACCCAGATCTACCAGCTCATTGCCGTCGCGAAAGATGAACAGGGCACTCAAGTTTAGCGCTTCGGCCAGTGCGGGCCCCGCGGTACGCCCCCTGACCAGCAGCGCGGTGGCCCAGGCATCGGCCTCAATGCAGGTGTCCGCCACCACGGATACCGAAGCCACAGAAGAACGTGTCGGGCCGCCGGTCCCGGGGTCCATGGTATGGGAGAGCCGTGCTGCGCCAACATCCACCCAATGGCGGTAATCGCCCGAAGTGGCGATCGCATGGTCATACAGCTCCAGCACCCCCATGGGTGCGCGCCGATCATAATCGGGTTTTTCAATGGCAACGGCCCAGGGTTTTTCCCCTTCGTCGCTACCGACAGCACGCAGTTCCCCATCCAGCGCCGCCAGAGCATTCGTGATGCCGAACGTGTGCAGGCAATCGATCATTCGGTCAACGGCATAGCCCTTGGCAATCCCCGAGAGGTCAAGTTCTACCGGGGCGCGCTTGCGGATGGATGTCCCGTCGGGAGAAATTTCCAGCGCTTTTGTGGCCGGGGTCGGAGGAGCACCAAGACAGGCGGAAATGGCCGCATTATCCGGGGTCCCGCCACCGGCCCCAAACCCCCAGGCATGAACGATATCACCCACCGCGATATCAAAGGCACCGTCCGAGGCGCGGCCAATGTCCAGGGCCGTCGTGACCACTTGTGCCAGTTCAGGCGGCATGCTGACCCATTTCTCCACGGGCGCCCGGTTGATCCGCATCAGGTCGGAGTCCGGCTTCCAGGTGGACATCTGCCTGTCTACAAGGTCAACAGTGGCAAAAAGCGCGGATTCCAGCGCACCGAGATCAACCGTTTCGGCGGCCAGGAACGTGGCGGAATATCGCGTACCCATGGTAGCGCCACTGAGCACATGACGTACACGTGGAGCGGTTTTAATAGACATCTTCCAGATACCTTCCTTCGGCCTTGAGTTGGGCGGTGGAAAGTTTTTCTTCCGGTGCCAGAACCGTTTCCAGTGCCTGACGGACGCCCGCGGCCATCTCTCGCCCGCCACAAACCATGATCTGGGCGCCATTGCGAATGAGATCCCGCAGCTTGTCGGCATCGGCCAGGACCCGGTCCTGCACATACTGCCGATTGAGTACCCGGGAAAAGGCCACATTTGCAGAATGGAGCCGTCTGTCTTCGAGCCATGTCTTGATTTCATCCCAGTAGAGGAAATCGGATCTTGGGTCCCGGCCACCGAAATAAAGGTGCATTGGCCTTTTCCTGCTGTTGCCGCGAATAAAGCCGGCCAGTGGACCAACGCCTGTTCCTGCACCAACCAGAATGATCGAGCGGGCTTTCCGGGCCGGCCGAAATGCCGGATTGGGCTTGATGAACACTTCAATCTCGTCGCCCGGCTTCAGGCTGTGCAGATGGCTTGAACATATGCCGCCGGGATGCTTGCGCACACAGATTTCCAGCTGGCCTTCGCTGCTGTTCGAGGCCAGGGAATAATAACGCGGAATCGTGCTGTGCGGGGGAAGTACCCCGACCAGATCACCGGCCTGGAAAGCCGGCGCCCCCTTGCCAAAACAACGGGCAATCCAGCTTCTTGGCCGTGGATAGGCAAAGCGGAGAATCGCGGTGGGAACCTGCACTTCCTGCCCGAAGTCCTGCCGCGAAACCAGGGCCAGGCGAAAGGTTTTCGGCCGTGCTGCCACATGGTGCAGTTCCAGTTCTTCACCCATGGCTGCCCCTGCTTCCTGCCCCCAGCGCAGGAACTCCTGCGCCGACTGCCGGTCGATCAATTCGGGCTTTATCAGGGATGTACAGCCCTTCTGTTTCAGGGCCGCGCTGACATCCAGCGCGTACTGGCAGAATTTGGGAAACTGGCGATCGCCGAAGCCCAGCACGGCCACCGGAAAGTCGAAAGCCCTGTCAAGGGCATGCAGCCGCTTGAGGAACCCCTTTGCCGAAGCTGGCGCTTCACCATCACCATAGGTAGCAGTGAACAGGAACATGCGTTCAGCATGTCGATAGGCCGGGGCAAGACGGTTCATGGGACCGGTATGCACCAGATGCCCCTTTGCGGTCAGTTCCTGGTGGAGGGTTCGGGCAAAACCCCATGTACTGTTGCTTTCGCTGCCCACCAGGATGATTGTGTCGGCCCGCTGCGCGGAAACGTTGTGCGGAATCTTTGGCATCAGCCTGCGATTGCGCCACCACACGATACCGCCGGTGCCCAGCATGAGGGGAACGGAAAGAGATGCCGCCCCCAGGATAAGACCGAGCCACCACAAGCTCTTGCCGGTATGCAGCATGTAGATGAACTCATACACCTGCCGCGCGGGCGGATTGTCGAGCCAGGACAGAATTTTGCCGGTAGACTGGTCGATATATCCTGAACCGCTTGCCGTGGTAAGCGTGAACACATCGTTCGGGTCCCCCGGATAGGGGAAGTTCAACTCGCGGAAATCCTGCAATGCGAGGCCCTGAAGCGGCGGCAGTTCGGCCACGGCCATCGGCGCTCCCCCGTTGACATCATAAGGAAAATCGGGCTGGGCATCCAGACCATCGGAGATAATGCCAAAGACTGCCAACGTCATGTAGATCGCGGTAGCAGAAGAAAGAAGGAAGGCCAGTACCGCAATCCGGCCAACGCCAACATGCAGCTTTCCCAGACCGCTACCCTTGACCGGACCGAACAGGTTTTTCCACCCGCCCTGCCGTTTGGCCACCAGAACGAGCCCGGACAGGCTGAGAATGATCATTGCCAGGGCGCCCAGGGCCGTGACGATCCGGCCATTGTCATTGAAAAACAGCGAACGGTGCAACTCCGTCATCCAAAGCACGAACGGCGAGCGGGAATAATCTGCCCGTCTGGTGCCGGTTGCCGGGTCCACCTGAACGGCCCGGGGACTGTCACCATCGAAATAATAGACGATGATCTTGCCCGAGGGTAGCCGCTTTATCTGTTCGGCGGCGGGAAAATTGTGCACGATATTGGCGGCCAGAACCGCCGTGTCGGGCGTCGCGGTGGAAAGAGCAGGCACGCCGGCGCGTTCAAGGGCGGGCATCACCGACAGAATGCCGCCGGTAATGGCCAGAACACACACCAACAGACCGGCAATCAGTCCGGGGATCTTGTGGAGTTTACGCAGCATTTGTCCGGGTCCATTGGCCAGTTAGAGATTGATCTTGAAGGATCCGATATAGCCGCGTCCACGCTGGGCCCTGCCGGAGGATCGTGTGTCAAGCGGTACGGTCACTTCATTGGGTGATTCACGGAAACCCTCGGCCGCCGCATCCACGCGCACCTGGTAACCGGCATTAATCAGGGAATCGGCAATATCCACCGTCACTTTCAGGGTACGGCCCGAACCGACGCTGGCCCCGGTAATACCCGAAATGTTGGGGCGCCCGCGGGATGCGCGCAACCATCCGGTCAGATGGCGATAATAGCGGGTACGGCTTCCTGCAACATAAAGCGTATGATCATAGGCACCGTTCGCATTGACCAGGTAGATGGCCAGATAGGCACGGTTTCCACCATAATTGTTCATTTGCGCGGTAATCGTGACAGGGCGGGCATAGGCCATTCCCGGCACTACCAGAGCGGTGGCCAGACAAAGGGCCGCAAGAGTCTTTTTCATGTCAGTTCTCCAATCGTTCAAAAGATGATGTCTGTTAGGCCTGCTTGCTGAAGGCTTCCTGACGGGACGCGCCAAAGTGCTTCAGCTTTCGGTAAGGTGGCGAAAGAGCTGTTCAATCCGAACCGGGGCCGGATTCGTCCTGCTGGAAGCTTTCACGTTCGGTAGTGATGATTTCCAGGGTGGCGGGGTTTACCCGCACCTCCATGTCCACCCCATCCGCACTCACCGCGAAGATCTCGTAGCAGCCATCGTCGATGCGCACCCGCTTTACGGTCCAGCCCTGCGCCTCGGCAAAGCTTATAGCGTTGGTGCGGCTCTGCCAGTCCCTCATGGGCACATAGCACTCATGATTTGCCGCCTGGGTCGGCACACCGAACAATGGCGTCAACATGGCGGCGGTCAATATCCTTCGTTTCATGTCGTCATCCTGAATCAATCAGCGGTCACCTCTTGTAGAACCTATCCATGACATGAAACTGAACGGGTTTTCCTTTCTGCTTCAGGTTGCTGTAAGTTTTGCACCACATGTTCCCGAAACAGACAGGGAAAGGTTTCATGCGGGTTCTGCTGGTAGAAGACGATACGATCCTGGGCGCTGCGGTGCGCGACCAGATCAGCGCCGACGGCCATAGTGTGGACTGGGCACAACGGCTTGATGAAGCGGACCTGCAACTGCGTTCCGCCAGCTTCGACCTTATCCTGCTGGATCTGATGCTGCCTGATGGAAAGGGTATCGACTTCCTGCGCCGGCTGCGGGGACGGGGCGAGGTGACCCCGGTGATCATCCTGACAGCGCTCGATCAGATTTCAGACCGGATAGAGGGCCTGAACGCGGGAGCTGACGATTATCTGGTCAAGCCCTTCAACCTGTCTGAACTCACAGCGCGCCTGAACGCGGTGTCCCGCCGGTATTCCGGCAATCCCAATCCGATGCTTGAGATCAATGATCTGGTGCTGGATATTGCCAACAGGCTGGTCCTGAAGGAGGGCAGAAAAATTTCTCTTACCGCACGCGAATGGGTTCTGTTCGAAACCTTTGCACAGCATCCCAACCAGCTGTTCTCCAAGGCCCAGCTTGAAGAAAAACTCTACTCATTTGACGCAGGAGTGGAAAGCAACACGATCGAGGTGCACATCAGCCGCCTGCGCAAGAAGCTGGGGCGCAACATGATCACGACCGAACGCGGCATGGGCTACAGGCTGGGCAACGGATGAGATTGCCAGGCTCCCTGCAGACCCGCCTGGCGCTGATGCTTGGTCTTGGCATCGCCATTGTCTGGACCGTTGCCACCATCTTCACCAGCTTGAGCATCACCCATGAAATGGGTCAGGTGTTTGATGCCTCCCTCAAGGAAACCGCACAACGGATCCTGCCACTGGCGGAACAGGAAATTTCAGATCGTTCAAGCGATGATGACGATTTCACGCTGGAAGAAACTGGGCTTTCCGATGACATGCTCGTTTATATTATCACCGACTCCGGGGGAAGTGTACGCCTACGATCGCGGGATACGGATGCAAAAATCTTCCAATCCGCAACAACCGACGGGTTTTCCAACGGCCCCACCCACAGGCTTTACCGGGAAACCAATGCACGGGGCACCCTCACCATTATCATCGCCGATCCGCTTTCCCATCGGCAGGAGGCCACCAGCGAGGCGTTTGTCGCGCTCATCTCTCCGCTTGCCTACCTCGTTCCCCTGAGCATGCTTGGCGTATGGCTGGTGGTGCGCTTTTCCTTCCGTTCCCTGCGGCGCATTCGCTCCGAAATCGAAGCGCGGGGAAGTGGCGACCTGTCCCCCATTTTCCCCGAAAACATGCCCGCGGAAATCAAACCGGTACTGAACGAGGTCAACAACCTGATGAAGCGTGTCGCCCGCGCCATTGAATCCGAGCGCAATTTTGCCGCCAACAGCGCCCACGAATTGCGCACCCCGATCGCGGCGGCGCTGGCCCAGACCCAGCGTCTGATCGCCGAGTCAAGCGATCTACACACCCGCGAACGCGCCATACAAGTCGAAACGGCCTTGAACCGTCTTGCGGCCCTGTCCGAGAAACTGATGCAATTGGCCAAATCCGAGGGTGCCGCGCTGATCGGGACCAATAAATCGGACCTGGTTCCGGTGCTCGATCTGGTCGTCGAGGATTTTCTGCGGCTTGGCCATGAGGCGGAGCGGATACGGATCCAGCGGCCGCAGGGAGCGGTCATGGCCAGCATAGACCCGAACGCCTTTGCCATTCTCCTGCGCAACCTGATTGAAAACGGCCTCAGGCATGGCGACCCGGACAAACCGGTTTCCGTTTACCTTTCCCCCATGGCCGAACTGCGCGTGCGCAGCCCCGGCCCTGAAATCCCCCGGCAGACCCTTGATACCCTTACCCGCCCCTTCGTGCGGGGCAATACCATGGCCAGCGGCACCGGGCTGGGACTGGCCATTGTTGCATCAATTGCCAAGGGTATCGGGGGTAGCATCGCCCTGCACGCGCCCATGCGCAATGGCGAAAGCGGGCTGGAAGTCGTGGTAAACCTTGTTTGAGCGTGCCATCTGCACCCTGCGGTCGCATCAATCTGCCTGTCATGGCCTTAACACGTCGCGCCCGAAAGAGAATCGCCCCCAACCTGCCCCTTGCCCAGCGTCAAGTACCACGGCACCATGGGATCGGCACAGGGGCCGGAATCAGGCCTGAGAAAAATCCGTGGCAGGTCACTTCGCACGAAAATCGCGAAATGGCGGAGAGACAGGGATTCGAACCCTGGAGACGATTCCTCGCCTACACACTTTCCAGGCGTGCGCCTTCGACCACTCGGCCACCTCTCCGCATATGCCCGGCGCGGGACAGAATTCCATACCGGGCGGCGCGCACTATAGCCATGTTGCGCCGTTGTGCAAGTCCTGGAATCAGGAGCGTTGAAATCACGAGATTTCACAATCACGTCAAACACCATTTTGAACAAATTTGCGTCCCACCTTGTGCGCTACGCACGCTTTGTGCCAAAAAACAGCCCTGAAAAAGGCCCGGCAATCAATGTACGGGCCGGTTCGAGTATGTCATGGGATTCTTGTTGCGTATCATTGGCACCTGGTTGCTGGGGATCGTGCTCATCTTT
>JALWTJ010000181.1 GCA_027082895.1 Hyphomicrobiales bacterium
TTCTCATGCCGGCCCTGTTCATCATCCTTGTGGTGCTGGTGGGGTATGCCATGAACACTGGCGCCTTTGTCGATGGCGTGAAGTTTCTCTTTGCGCCCGATTTCAGCAAGCTGAGCGGAGAGAGCGTGCTCATTGCCATGGGCCATGCCTTTTTCACCTTGAGCCTGGGGATGGGGGCCATCATGATCTATGGTTCCTACATGCCGGCCTATGCTTCCATCGCCAAGACCTCGGTGATCATCGCCCTGGCGGATACGGTGGTGGCATTGCTGGCGGGCATGGCGATCTTTCCCATTGTTTTCGCCAATGGGTTGGAACCGGGGGCGGGGCCGGGACTGATCTTCCAGACCTTGCCCCTGGCCTTCGGTCACATGCCCGCGGGTGGTTTTTTTGGCCTGCTGTTTTTTATCCTCCTGGCCTTCGCGGCCTGGAGTTCAGCCATTTCACTGATCGAGCCAGCGGTGACCTGGCTGGTGGAGAATCATGGCTTCACCCGGGTTTCGGCCTGCGTCTGGAGTGGCCTCATCACCTGGCTTCTGGGGCTGGGGACGATTTTTTCGTTCAATGTCTGGTCCGGCTACACCCTGTTTGGAAAGACCTTCTTTGATCTCCTGGATTTCGTCACGGCCAATATCATGTTGCCTCTCGGCGGCTTGTTCATCGCCATCTTCGCCGGTTGGGTGATGTCGCGGCGCTCCAGCCAGCAGGAACTGGCCATGACGCCGTCCCTCTATGGCCTGTGGCGTTTTCTCGTGCGCTATATCACGCCGCTGGCGGTGATCGTGGTCTTTCTCAAGGCAGTCGGGGTGATCGATTAGCCATGCCCGTGGTCAATAAAAGCGCCCTGGTGCCCTATACGGCGGAGGAGATGTATGCCCTCGTGGACGACATCGAAAGTTATCCGGATTTTCTGCCGTGGTGTCGCAGCGCCCGCGAGTGGGAGCGTAGCGAAGATGAAGTGCGTGCTTCCATCGAGCTTGCCAAGGGAGCGGTCCGCAAGACCTTCACCACGCACAATCGCCTGCAGAAGGGCAAAATGATCGAGATGCGACTGGTGGAGGGGCCGTTTCATCACCTGGAGGGTTTCTGGCGCTTCGAGCCGCTCGCCGATCAGGCCTGCAAGGTGACCCTGGACCTTGAGTATGAATTTTCCAATCCTTTGTTGAAGATGACCATCGGCCCGGTGTTCAATCAGATCACCAATACGCTGGTGGATGCCTTTTGCGCGCGTGCGGTGGAGATCTATGGAAAACGCTGATCTGATCGAAGTGGAAGTGGCCTATGCGCTGCCCGACAGTCAAATGATCGTGCCGGTTAAAATTCATGCCGACACCACCATCGAGGAGGCCATAGCGCATTCGGGCATCCTCGAGACCTTTCCCGAGATCGACCTCAAGAAAAACAAGGTCGGGGTGTTCGGCAAGCTGGCCAAGCTGAGCGCCACCCTGCGGCCCGGCGACCGGATCGAGATCTACCGGCCCCTCATCGCCGATCCCAAGGAGATTCGTCGCCAGCGGGCCGCGGAGGGCAAGCGGATGAAAAAGGGGGGCGGGGCTGCTGAGCAACCCGATAAACCGTGAGTCTATTTGTGGCCCGGCATCGTTTATAATCCCAGGTTCTGCCTTTGTTCACCGCGGCCGGTGTAGGACGGCTTATTCGCTGCTGCTAATCTTGGCCACCCTGCCGTCGGCGAACTCGACGATGACATGGCGACGCTCCAGGGGTTTTC
>JALWTJ010000182.1 GCA_027082895.1 Hyphomicrobiales bacterium
GCCGAAAAGGAATTTGCCACCTACCACACGCCCGACGGCAACCGGAAGTTTAACGAGCTGTACAACATCCAGCGCCTCACCTCGCAGACGGTGGGCTCTTCCAGCAAGGTGGTGATCTCCACCATCCAGCGCCTGTACTCCATGCTCAAGGGCGAGGAAGCACCCCCGCCCGAGGTAGATGAAACCTCCCTGTTTGAATCCGAAGAGCTTCTGCCCAAAGAACCCATGCCGGTGGTCTATAACCCCGCCATGCCGCCCGAGTTCTTTGACGTGATTGTGATCGATGAATGTCACCGCTCCATCTATACCCTCTGGCGGCAGGTGCTGGATTACTTTGACGCCTACCTGATCGGCCTCACCGCCACCCCCGCCAAACATACCTTCGGGTTTTTTAATCAGAATCTGGTGATGGAGTACGGCCACGAAGAGGCGGTTGCCGATGGGGTGAATGTGGATTTCGAGATCTACACCATCCGTACCGAAATCACCGAGAACGGGGCCACGGTCAAGGCCGGTGATGGCACCATGGTGGGCCTGCGCGACCGCCAGACCCGCGAAGTACGCTGGGAGCGGCCCGATGAAGACGTGTCCTATCAAGGCTCTGATCTGGATCGGAATGTGGTCGCTATTGACCAGATCCGTACCATCCTCCAGACCTACCGGGACCGGCTGCCGACCGAGATCTTTCCGGGCCGTACCGAGGTGCCCAAGACCCTGATCTTTGCCAAGGATGACTCCCACGCGGAGGATATCGTCCGCATTGCCCGCGAGGAGTTTGGCAAGGGCAACGACTTTTGCCAGAAGATCACCTACAAGACCACCGGCAGGCCCCCCGCCGAGCTGATTCAGGACTTTCGCAACAGCTACTGGCCGCGTATTGCCGTCACGGTGGACATGATCGCCACCGGCACCGACATCAAGCCGGTGGAGGTGGTGATGTTCATGCGCACGGTCAAGAGCAGGGTACTGTTTGAGCAGATGAAGGGGCGCGGCGTTCGTATTATCGACAAGGCCGCGCTAACCAGCGTCACCAGTGATGCCCCCGCCAAAACCCATTTTGTGATTGTCGATTGTGTCGGCGTGACCGATACCCCGCTGGCCGACTCCCAGCCGCTGGAGCGTAACAAAAACGTCTCCTTCAAAAAGCTGCTGGAGCATGTGGCCATGGGCGGAGCCCACCCGGACTACCTGTCTTCCCTGGCCAGCCGTCTGGCCCGGCTGGACAAACAGTGCGGCCCGGAAGAAAAACAGCGCATCAGCGATGCGGGCGACGGCGTCACCTTGCAGGAGATCAGTCACAACATCGTTACCGCGCTGGACCCGGACCAGCAGATAGAACAAGCCCGCAAAGACAACGACCTGACCAGCGAACAGGACCCCACTGACGAACAGATGAAAAAGGCCGCCCAGACGCTGCTCCGGTCGGCGGTCAAACCGCTGGCCGCCAGCCCGGCCCTGCGCACGGTGGTGACAGAGACCAAGATCGCCTTTGAGCAGATCATCGATGAGACCACCAAGGATCAGGTCATCACGGCGGCATTTACCCAGGATGCCAAAGACAAGGCCCGAAACATGGTCCAGTCGTTTGAGCAGTTTTTGGCCGACAACAAAGAGGAGATTGACGCCCTCCAGTTTTTCTATTCACAACCCTACGCCCGCCGTTTGCGATATGCCGACATCAGGACCCTGCACGAAGCCATTACCGCCCCACCCCGCTCCTGGAC
>JALWTJ010000183.1 GCA_027082895.1 Hyphomicrobiales bacterium
AGACTGGACTGTCCAAGTCATTGATTTCACTGGTAATAAAGGTCGCCACGGCGGGGCTGACCTATCTGATGTTCGTGGCCCTGTCCCGGGCCATGGGGGGAGAGGCTTACGGGCTTTTTGCCTTCGGGTTTTCCCTTGCCACCATGCTTTCCATTGGCGCAAGTATGGGTCAACAAACCGCGATTTTGCGATTTTGGCCGGAGGACGAGGTGGCGGGCCAGCCGGAAAAGGCCCAAAACGCGGTACGTTCGGGCTGGGCTCTGGTGTTGATTGCGGGGCTGGTTCTCAGCCTGATCCTTGTGCTGGTGGCCGGTGTTCTGGGCTGGATTGCGGGGGACATGGGGGCCTATGCTCACCTGTTTGCGGCGGCCTTGCTGGTGCTGCCCATGGCTGGGGCCGAATACGGGTCGTCCGTGCTGCGCGCGCAAGGATCCGTATGGAGCGCGCTGGTGCCGCGCGACATTGTTTGGCGGGTCATCGTGCCTTCGCTGATTTGGTTGCTCTATCTGGCCGGGGCGCAATTGAGCGGTCCGGCGGCGCTGGCTCTCACGGCGGCAATTCTGGTGATGGCGCTGGGCCTGCAATTCTTCATCGGGGCGCGCAAGGGATATGATAATGGTATTGGATTTTCCGGGTTGAAGAGCTATCTGCGGGAACGGGGGGCGGCCAGCAAATGGTTCCTGATCGGCACCGTGGTCGATTCGGCGGCCCTGAACGTGGATATTGTTCTGGTGGGGCTGCTGGTCAGTTCCGAGGGGAGCGGCATCTATTTCAATGCCTTTCGCACCGCGGCGCTGATGACCCTGTTCATGTATGCCATTACCCTGGTGGTGGCGCCCATGGTGGCGCGGCACTATCATGCGGGTGAAATGCTCAAGGCGCAGGCGGTGACGTCCCTTTGCACCTGGGCGGGGTTCATCTTTTCCATCGGGATCTTTGTCGGCTTCCTGTTGTTCGGGGATCTCGTGCTGTCCCTGTTCGGCGACAATTACACGCAAGGCAAGATCATACTGATCCTTCTGAGTGTCGGTCTGCTGGCAGATGCGGCAACCGGGCCGACGCGTATCGTGATGATGATGACCGGGCATGAACGGGCCTATGTGGCCATATTCGGCGGCATCATGGGGCTGGGGTTCATCGCCCAGTTCTTCGTCATTCCGGTCTATGGCATGGTCGGGGCCGCCTGTGTCAATGCGGGGTCGCGGGTCATTGCGCAGTCGGCCATTTCCTGGTGGACGTGGAAACATGTGGGGATCGATACGTCCCTGTTCGGTGTGCGGGGTGTCCTGAGGTCTTTCGCCCGGGCGCGGCTGCAACCGGCCGAATGATGCGGACGCATTGCCGGATCGGCCTGTGTTTCCATCTGCTGAACCTGTTTCCCATGACTCCGGCAGGGGTGCTTGCTTGACCTTGGGGACAAGGCAAGCCTAAAACGCGGGCATTGACCAATCTTACCGCGGGACATTTCAGCTTCATGGGCGCCAAGACTCTTTATGATAAAATCTGGAACGATCATCTGATTGCCGACAATGCGGATGGCAGTTCGCTGATCTACATTGACCGGCACCTGGTGCATGAGGTCACGTCTCCGCAGGCTTTCGAAGGGTTGCGCCTGAGCGGACGCAAGGTGCGCTCACCGGCCCGCACGCTGGCTGTTGTCGATCATAACGTGCCCACCACGGACCGCTCGCAGGGGATTGATGATCCTGAAAGCCTGTTGCAG
>JALWTJ010000184.1 GCA_027082895.1 Hyphomicrobiales bacterium
AAAGCTACCGGCGGATCGTTGCCCTGAAGGGGCGCCTGTCGCGTTAGGGATGGCAATCTTCATCCTGTCGGCGCCGGTGGAAAGCTTTCTTTGGATCAATCGTTACAGGCGGGCAGAACGGGGTTGAACTTGTCGGGTTACCGTTATAAGTCAGTATTGCTGACCTAATAGGAAGTGCCCATGTCCGGCTCTACCATCATTGCCTTTCTGCTGCTGACCGTTCCCGCTTTCATCACGCCGGGGCCGAACAATCTGATGCTGATGGCCTCGGGTGCCCGGTTCGGGGTGCGGCGCACATTGCCCCACCTGCTCGGGATTGATATCGGGTTTCCCCTGATGCTGTTTGTCATCGGGCTGGGATTGGGGGAACTGTTCACGCTTTACCCTGTTTTGGGTATGGTGCTGAAATATGTTTCGGCGCTCTATTTCCTGTGGATGGCCTGGCATCTGCTGGGGTTGAAAATCGGGGAGGGGGAAAAGGTTTCCCGTCCGATGCGATTTTATGAGGCGATGCTGTTCCAGTGGGTCAATCCCAAGGCCTGGGCCATCGCCATCAGTTTCGTTGCCGCCTTTATCGTTCCCGGAGAGGGGCGGTTGCTGTCCCTCGTCCTGATTGCCCTGGGGTGCCTTGTGGTGGGGCCGTTTGCTTCCGTTGTGTGGCTGGTTTCGGGCCAGCAACTGCACAATCTGCTGCGCCGCACCCATACGGAGAAATATCTGGGAATCTTCATGGCAATTTTGATGCTGTCGGCGGTGGTTCTCTTTCTAATTTGAGCGTAAACACCTATGTTCGGAAGAAGCGGAACATGCGGCAGGTGCGGCCTTGAACAGAAGTGAGACATCCGGCAACGGCGAAACGAAACGGGTGCGTGCCCTGTTTCTGTCCGACACCCATCTGGGGATGAAATCCATCCGGGTGGGGCAGTTGATCGATTTCCTGCGTCACCACGATGCCGAGACCATCTATCTGGTGGGGGATTTCATTGATGGATGGCGGCTGCAGAAGACCTGGCACTGGCCGCTGGAATATAATGTGCTGATCGAACTGTTGCTGGCCAAGGCGGAGGCGGGAACGCGCATCGTCTATCTGCCGGGAAATCACGACGAACTGGTGCGCAATTATCTGGGAACCTATTTCGGTGAAATCGAGTTCGTGGAGCGCACGGTTCATGTCACGGCTTCGGGAAAGTCCTATCTGGTCATTCACGGGGATCAGTTCGACGTGGTGGTCAAGCACGCCAAATGGCTGGCCCATGTGGGGGACTGGGCCTATAATTTCGCCCTCAAGACCAATGGCGTCATCAACTGGGTGCGCCGCAGGCTGGGCAAGGGGTACTGGTCCCTGTCTGCCTGGGCGAAGGAGAAGGTCAAGGGGGCGGTGTCCGTCATTGGCCGGTTTGAAGAAGCTCTCACTTTGGAAGCCAAGGAATCAGGGGTGGACGGGGTCATTTGTGGCCATATCCATCTGGCGGACATGCATGACCGGCTGGGTATTCACTACATCAATACCGGAGACTGGGTGGAAAGTTGCACTGCCATTGCCGAGGGGTTCGACGGGGAGTTCGAACTGATCCGCTGGACGCAGCTGGAGGATCGGCGCGCAGCGCGTCCGCGGCGGCGGCGGAAAAAACGCGGCGCGGCCTGATTTTCAATTCCAATGACATGAACGCTTCCGTGGTGACAGGCGCCTTTTGCCAAGTGCCTTTTGCCAAGTGCCTTTCGT
>JALWTJ010000185.1 GCA_027082895.1 Hyphomicrobiales bacterium
CCCCGTGGCCATCCCCACCTTCAGGGCCAGTTCCGGGGTCAGCTTGCGCCCGTTGGCCAGACCGCGAATACCATCCGTTCCAAAATATTTCCGTCCCATGCTCTGCCCCGTCATGCCGGTGAAAAAATGTGATTATACCCGATAGTGGGCAACAATACGAAGCCCAAACAATGGCAGGATTAAATTTGCGTTTAACATGGATTTTCCGGCAGATCCGCTTCCGGACGGCACCAGCATCAGAATCCGAAACAGGAAGCCACCTGACATGCCCGGGCAGGCGGCCCGGTCATGTCAAGGATCGTCAAGAGATCACGGTGCCCTGTCAGCCGTCCGTTTGCGGCTTCATGTCTTCGGCAGGTCCGGGACGCGGTTTCTTCTTGGCGGCGCCGGCAACCGGAACCCCGGGCTTCTTCGGCGCCTCCGAATCATCATCGCTGGGACGGACCGGCGGCTGGCCTTCCATCAGCCCCCGGATTTCATCCCCGCTCAGGGTTTCATATTCCAGCAACCCCTGTGCAATGGCATGCAGGTCATCGATATTTTCACGAATGACCGTCTGCGCCTTGTCGTATCCCTCTTCCACGAACCGCTTGATCTCCGCATCGACCAGCTTTTGCGTATCATCAGAAACATGGGTGCCCGACTGCCCCATGGAGCGGCCAAGGAATACCTCTTCCTGATTGTCCCCGTAGAGCAGGGGGCCCAGCTTGTCGGACATGCCGAACTGGGTCGCCATCGCCTTGGCGAGATTGGTCGCCATCTTGATGTCGGCCGAAGCCCCGGAAGTCACCTTTTCGTAGCCGAAGATTTCCTCCTCGGCCACCCGGCCGCCCATGGCCACCGCCAGGTCGGCTTCACACTTCTGCCGGGTCAGGGACACCTGATCCTTTTCCGGCAGACGCATCACCATGCCCAGGGCACGCCCGCGCGGCACGATGGTCGCCTTGTGAATGGGGTCGCTGCCCTTCACCTTCAGGGCCAGCAATGCATGCCCCGCCTCGTGATAGGCGGTCAGCTTCTTTTCTTCCTCGCTCAGGGCCAGCGTGCGCCGCTCCGCCCCCATCATCAGCTTGTCCTTGGCATCCTCGAATTCGGCCATGGTGACAAAGCGCTTGTTGCGCCGGGCCGCCAGCAGGGCCGCCTCGTTGACCAGGTTCATCAGATCGGCCCCCGAAAAGCCCGGCGTCCCCCGCGCCACCACCTTCAGGTTGACATCCGGGGCCAGGGGGACCTTGCGCACATGCACCTTCAGGATCTTTTCACGTCCCATCACATCCGGATTGGACACCACCACCTGCCGGTCGAACCGGCCCGGACGCAGCAGGGCCGGATCAAGAACATCCGGCCGGTTGGTCGCCGCAATCACGATGATGCTTTCATTGGCTTCGAAACCGTCCATTTCCACCAGCAGCTGGTTCAGGGTCTGCTCCCGTTCGTCATTGCCACCCCCGAGACCGGCCCCGCGATGGCGGCCCACCGCGTCGATCTCGTCAATGAAAATGATGCACGGAGCATTCTTCTTGGCCTGCTCGAACATGTCGCGCACCCGGCTGGCACCGACCCCGACGAACATTTCCACGAAATCGGAACCGGAAATGGAATAGAACGGCACCGCCGCCTCCCCGGCCACGGAACGGGCCAGCAAGGTCTTGCCGGTGCCCGGAGGGCCCACCAGCAGCACGCCGCGCGGAATGCGCCCGCCCAGCCGCTGAAACTTTCCCGGATCCCGCAGATATTCGACGATTTCTTCCAGATCCTGCTTGGCCTCATCCACCCCGGCAACATCCTCGAACGTGATCTTGCCCTGTGCCTCGGTCATCATCTTGGCCTTGGACTTGCCAAATCCCATGGCGCCGCCCCGGCCACCGCCCTGCATCTGGCGGATGAAGAAGAACCACACGCCAATGATCACCAGGAAAGGCAGCCACGAGGAAAGAAGAATGGACCAGAACGGACTGTTGTCCGGCTCCGAAGCGGAAATCTGCACCCCATTGGCTTCAAGACGGCTCACAATGTCCGTTCCCGGCGGCAGGGTGGTCTCGAACTTGGTCCCGTCCCGCATCAGGCCCATGACCTTGTTGTCGACAATGTTGACCCGGGACACCAGCCCTGCATCCACGTCCTGGATAAACTGGGAATAGCTGTGCTCGCCGACCGAAATGGAACGGGAGGACGCCTGAAAGACCTGAAACAGGCCCATAAGCATGAAAAGGATCACCAGCCAGATGGCAAAGTTGCGGAAGTTTCCGTTCATTTCATCGGTTCCTGAAGATTTCCTGCCCGGCAAGTGCGGCCGGGAATGCGTTGCGCTGCGGGAATGCACTGCGCTGAATGTATGTCGCCCGCCACAGGGATACAAGGGCGGTCTGAAGGTGAAGTTAAGCCGAAGCCCCGCCCGTATATGATGCACAAAACGGCCAGATCATGGCGCCCATTGACCACAGGCCTCTCCCCGTGCAACCGGTGCAAAACGGCATTCCAGCCCCACGCGCAGAACATGTCCGCCAATACCGACCAATTTCCCCTCCCCATCCAGCAGCCGCGGAACCCGCTTCAACGCCCCCATGGGGGCAGCAAAACCCTCCCCGGCCAACCGTTCAAAAAGACACCGGGACACCGGGTAGTCCGGGGAAATGACGATCCTTTCCTGTCCCCGGTTGCGAACAGCAAACCGTTGATCCCAAAGCATTTCTCCCGGCCCCTCCAGTACAGTTTCCGGTGGCTCCCGCCGCCCCGGTTCCGCATGAACCAAAAGACAGCCCCGGTAAAACAGTACCTGTGCCCCCCCGGCCGTGCGTGCAAATTTTCCGTCACCCCCACGAGCCATGATGGCCTCCACCAGCCGCTCCAGCCCCGAAAGGGAAATCCGGGACTGCCCGCCGGTAACCCGAACCAGCATGCGCCCCAGAATCCGGATCTGCATCTCGGCGGGCAGCCGCAAAAAGGCCGGCAGGGCCACACGGGCCACGCCAAAGTGATCGAGCGTGACAATTTGCGCAAACAGTTCACCGCTGTAAAATTCCAGCGCGTCGCGCACCCGCCCCATACGGTAGCCGAAACGCCCCAGACGCTCCCCGTCCAGACCCATCGGCGCCAGTTCGTCCAGTTTGGAACGCCAGCGCACCCGTTCAAAGGCCCGGTCCGCATTGGATGGATCGGCCACACCAACAAGACCGGCCGCCGCCACCCGCTCCCTCAGCTGCGCCGGGTCCACGTTCAGCAAGGGGCGGAAGATGCGCGTCCCCGCCACCTCGGACCATCGCCCCATGCCGCAAAGCCCATCCGGGCCGCTGCCATGGGCCAGCCGCATCAGCAGCGTTTCCGCCTGGTCCTGCCGGTGATGGGCCACCAGCAGCACCCCGATTCCATGTTTTTCCATGGCCCGCCCCATGAGCCGGTAACGGGCGGCCCGCGCCGCGGCCTGGATACCGGACACCGGCTTGTCCCCCTCCCAGACAAGAGTCTGGTGCTGAAACCCCAAGCGCCGGGCAATGGCCGCCACCCATGCACATTCGTCCGCGGCTTCCGCCCGCAACCCATGATCCACACTGAACACATGGATTTCCGGCCCCCGCCCCAATTGCCGGCACCAGTCATGCACGAGCAGCATCAGGCCAAGAGAATCATTTCCTCCAGATACGCCAAGAGCCAGTTTTTCCTCGGCCGCAACCGGTGCCAGCAGGGCTGCGATCTCCGCCGGATCAAGCATCGCACCGGACGCCTCCGTTACCCCGTTCAGCATTTGGCACGCGCCATTTCGCTGGCCAGACGTTGCCGGAACGCCGGCTGCACCGAAGGAAAACGGCGCAACACCTCGCCAAAGGTGCGGCAGGCAACTTCCTTCTCCCCGGCCCCGTCAAGGGCAATGGCAAGCTTGAGCAGCAGATCGGGGGCCCGCAGCGATTTGGGATAATTTTCAAATCCGTCGAACAGAACCTGCGCCGCTTCGTCGTACCGGTGCTGCTGCAACAGGGATTCCCCGAGCCAGTTTGCCGCATCCGGCGCATGCAGATCATCCGGAAACAGGGAAATGAATTGCCGGAATTGCGACTCGGCAAATTCATAGTCCCCACGCACGATGGCATCATAACCGGCGCTGTACTGGGCGTCCGCATCCCCCTGGCTCACCAGTGCTCCGGGATCAAAATCAAGACCCGGCACATCTCCCCCACCCAGCACGTCTCCCCCATCACTGGCCGGATCAAAGGTGCCGATACCATCCCCGCCCAGAACGATACCCTCCTCCCCGGCAAAATCCGGCCCGTCCCCTTCCGTGGCCGACCCGTCCGGCAATCCCGTCTCTGCCCGCGCAGCATCACCGGAAGCCTGCCCGGAAGAAACAAGCACCCCCGATCCGGAAAGGTCCAGAGGCAGATGGGAGCCGGTTTCCTGGTCCTGCGGCAGCTCCCCGACAGGCCTATCGCCGCCGGATTGAGCTGCCGCCTCAGTTTTTCCCGAGCCACCGCCTTCCAGTTGCTTGAAACGGAAATCGGTATCTTCCTGCAACCTTTCGATCAGGGTCTGGAACTGGGTCATCTGGAATTGCAGGCCCTCCACCTGCCCCACCAGAACACGCATCTGCTCTTCAAGCTGACCCAGCCGCACATTGAGCGATGCCACATCACGGCTCTGGGCCACCCGAAGCGGGGCCTGCTCCCCGATATTGAGCGGCGGTACGGGCTGACTGCCCGAAAATGCGCTGATGGCGCGCAAGGACTGGCTGATGGTACCGGCCTGAAACTCAAGCATGTCCATACGCGCGGAAATATCGCCCAACGCAGAAGACGCATTGCCCCCCGCCGATACGAAGGCAGGCACAACGGTGCCCGCCATGAGAACGGCCAGAAACAGCCAAGGCCGTTTCCGCCTTCCATGTTGAATATGTTCCACTCTTGGTGTTCCCCTTGCTGATGAAAATTGCCCGGGATCCGCTCGTTCACGCAGCCACCGGCTGCGATCGGTCCTTTTCAGGCACACATTCCGTCATAGCGGGAAAGTTTGACAAAAAAAAGCGTCGGGGGCGTTACGCAACCCCCGACGCCCATCGCCTCCAGAATTCAAGCGATGGATTTTCCTGTGTGGCGGAGCTAGTTCAGCACCGTGACCGCCCGCCGGTTCTGGGACCAGCACGAGATATCATTGCATATGGCCACCGGCCGCTCCTTGCCAAACGACTTCGACGTGATGCGGTTGGCGCTGACCCCGCGGCTGATCAGGAAGTTGACCACCGCCGCGGCCCGTCGTGCGCCAAGGGCAATATTGTATTCACGCGTTCCGCGCTCATCCGCATGCCCCTCGATCACGACCCGATACTGGCGGTACTTGTTGAGCCAGGCGGCCTGCTGGGCAAGCGTTGTCTGGCTGGCATTAGTCAGAACCGATGAATCCGTATCGAAAAACACCCGATCCCCCACCGTTACCAGAAATTCCTGCTGGCTGCCCGGTGTGGCATCTCCCCCCGCCCCCGAGGGCGTGCGTGCGCAGGCGGCAACACCCACGACAAGGACGAGCATCAATAGTATGCGCAGTTGCGAAAAAGCCGGTGCGATGAATCGCATTCCGTTTACTCCTGATTGAACAATTCTGCCCGCCATACTAGCCCCGTTTACCTTAAAGTGTGGTGTCTTTACAAAGTTAATCGAACCCTAATCGGGCCAAATTGGGGCCGCGAATCTTTTTCCGGATTTTTTTATTTTTGCTGGGGAAAACGGTCTCCGCCAGAAACGAAACATCAGCTCAAAAGCGGCGACCATGCCGGGTCCGAAGCAAAACTTTCGGTGGGAATCTGCTGCTTGCTGCGCCCCCAGACATCCACGGAATAAAGGCGCGGACCGCCATTTCCCCCCGGATCGGAGAAATACATGATCACCCGGCCATTGGGCGCCCATGTCGGCCCTTCCGCATGAAAGGAACTGACAAGAATGCGTTCTCCCGATCCGTCCGGCTTCATGGTGCCGATATGAAACTGCCCCCCCTGACGGCGCGTAAAGGCGATCAGATCCCCCTTTGGCGACCAGACGGGGGTCGAATAGGCCCCTTCCCCGTAGCTGATTCGCTGCGCCCCGCCGCCCCCGGTTCCCATCACATAGATCTGCTGCTGTCCCCCCCGGTCGCTTTCAAAAGTGATATAAGCCCCGTCCGGCGAAAAGGAGGGGGAGGTATCAATGGCCGCCGAATTGGTGAGCTGCTGCGGCCGCGAGGAACCGATGGGCAGGGCATAAAGGTTCGTCGTCCCGCCCGCTTCCACCGAAAAGGCCAGCACCCGCCCGTCCGGCGAAAAGCGCGGCGAAAAGGTCATCTGTCCGAAATTGCCCACCCGCTGCTGGGTACCCGTGGACAGGTCGAGCAGGTAAACCTGCGGATTCCCCTCTTCGTAATTCATGTAGGCCAGCATCGAGCCCACCGGCGAAAACGCGGCGTCAGGGCAAGGGAACGGCCCGATGTCAGATATTGCACATTGGCCCCGTCCTGATCCATCACCGCCAGCCGCTTGGTACGATTGGCCTTGGGTCCGCTTTCCGCCACATAAACGATGCGGGTGTCAAAATACCCGCCCTCCCCGGTCAGGGAAGTATAGACCGCATCGGACATGATGTGGGCAATGCGCCGCCATGCATCGGCGCCGGTAGAAAGAGACTGACCCGCCACCTGTTGCCCCGCCTGGGTGTCCCAGACCCGCACCGAGGCCTGAATCTGCGCGCCCCGCTCCACCTGCCCCATGACAAGGGCATCCACCTTGGCATTCTGCCAGCTGGCAAAATCCGGCGCTGCCCCCACATTGCCCACCTTCAGGGGAAGAGTAGCCGGGTCCGCCGGTGCAAACAGTCCGGAACGCTGCAGGTTGGACCGAACGATTTCAGCCACCTGCCGCCCGAAGGCGGGATCCGAGGAGGCAAAATCGGGAATGGCAATCGGCAAGGGAGTAAACTCGGCCCCCGAAACCACGATTTTCACCAGTGCACTGGCCGGGGAGGCCATGGCAAGACCTGCCGCCCCGAACAGCCCTGTCCGAAGCACCGCCCGCCGGGTCGGCAACAATGACTCGATACGTTTCTGCCCTGTCATTTCAGATATTTCCCAAACTTGATTTCTGCCAACAATTTCTGCCCGTCCCC